>DATAJP010000003.1:304166-608333 GCA_036262055.1 Ignavibacteria bacterium | reverse complement strand
TGTGAATTGTCATGACTTCGACTGCATTCAAGTTATCAGGAACGGCAATGGAAAAATCTTTAGATTCATCATTTGTTACTTCGTCCCACCAGTTAAGGAATCCATCGATATCGGAACTATACCGGGATGAATAATCCGAAACAACATCGATAAATTTGCTCAAAAAGTTTCCTGAGAATTTATATAAATCAAAAATCTCTATAAGCTTTAAAACAAGCTCGGCAATTGGAAGTTTTAAATAAGCAACACGGTGTTTGATAAATTCTTCAGGAAGGAGTTTCTCAATTAAAATTGACGCATCATCAATGTGCAAATTTGACGCAGTAGATTTATTTAGTAAATCAATATGTTCCGAATAAAAATTTAATATGCTATAAGCAGCTATGTTGTTATTGAAATCATTGAGATATGTCATTAAGCTGAGAAGAAAATTAACTTCGGATGAATATTTTAATTTTAAAGATTCAGAGGATATAATCTCATAGCTAATCCTATCATTTTTCATTTCGTTTTTTAAAAACTTTATAATTTCCGTTCCTTCGTTATTTTTATCAACAAGTATTAATATATCCTTATAGCTGTAGCCCAAAGCAATCTGCTCATTAATGATTTCATATAATCTCTGTTTTGCTGTGTTTTTCCAAAGCTCTTTTCTCCCGCTGTTTTGGTTATCAATGAATTCAACTGAAACATATCCATCTGTATTTTTTGGTCGAGCTTGCTGTCTTATTTTTGTGTAAGCTTTGTGTAGATAATCGTTTTGCAGTTCAACGAGAGCAGATGAGAAAAATTCATTATTAAAATTCACAATATTCTCACGGCTTCTGAAATTTTCCGTTAGTTCTTTCAGATTAATAGGGTGAACAAAATGAGATTCGATTTCAATCAATGTTTCAGGATAAGCATCTCTGAACCTGTAAATTGATTGTTTTTCATCGCCGACAAAAAAAACTTCATTACCGTTACTTAATGAATTTTCTATTAACGGTTTGAGGTTTTCAAATTGAAGACGGGAAGTATCCTGAAATTCATCAATGAGGATATATTTATAAAATGTCCCTGTCTTTTCATATAAAAACGGAATGTCTTGCTCAAACATCAATTTTGAAATAATAATATTAAGCTCTGAAATTAATGTAACATTATTCTCCGACTGGTATTTGTAAAGCAATTCCTTGAGTATTTTTAAAAGAGCAACGGAGTAAATATTATTAAGAACTATATTTGTAGAAATATATTTTTCATATTCCAAGCTGTGATAATTTTTCACTGAAATTAATTTGTCAAGCAAACCGCTGTTTATGCAGTCTTCAATCGAAGATTTATCTTTTTTAGTAGTTGATGAAGCCCATCCTTGATTCTGTTCTAATACATTAAAAAAAGTATCTGCAATTACAAAATTTGCTTTATAAAAATCTTTCGGATGCTTATTTATGTATTTTATAAAACTTTTTCTGAAATCTTTTTCATCTAAACCATGGCTTTCCATAAACGCAACTGCTTCTTTGCATAAGCGCAGCAAGTTTTGTTCAAAATTCTTTTTATAGTTTTCAAGAGATTCTATAAAATTCAGATAATCTTTTTCATCTTTCTGAGTGTTTTCATTTTTATGAAGCAGGTTATAACGGTCTTTGAAGATTTCTTTGCTGACGGATAAAATTTGGCGTTCTATGTTTCGGGATTTTGCTTCTGAAATATTTTTGAGCAAAAACTTTTGTAAAATTTCAGTCTCAAATTGGTCTTCTTCGAGATTATTTAAAAAATCATTAATTATATCATTTAATACCTGAGTCGTATTAATTTCTATTTCATTACCGATATTAAGATTCAGCTCAAGCGAAAAAGACTTCAGTATCCTGCTGAAGAAAGCATCTATAGTCATTATAGAAATATCGGAAAAATTATGAAGCATCATTGAAAGCAAAACAGGTGAGTTTTGCTTAATGGTTTTTTCATCCAAACCATTTTTCTTAAGCTCGTTAATCATCCCCTTAACATTCTCGGCGTCGGTATTGGTTGAAATACCGTGCAAATATCTGAACAACTTTCTTTTAAACTCTTCAGTTGCCTTGTTGGTAAAGGTTATGGCGAGAATATTCTTGAACTCGTGAGGACGCTTCAATGCAATGGTGAGATATTGCAAAACGAGGTTAAAGGTTTTTCCAGAACCTGCTGAAGCTCTATATACGGTTAAACTGCTTGTCATTTAATTTATGTAAAAATAAATAATTAAAATGCATTTATATTCTAAAAAATTTAGAATAATTCAATCGAAGTCATTCCCGCGAAAGCGGGAATCCCAAGAGTTGGCTAAATGCAAAACTTGTTTTTGGCTTTTAAATTTTTAAAGGTTACTATATTTTGTAAAACTGTGAGTCGGATAACAATTATTATACCCTATAAATTAATTAATGGTTTCTGATAATACTATTGCTGTGATTGGGGACATACACGGATGTATAAACACCCTCAGAGCATTATATGAGAAGATAATAAATTTTACGACGGAAATTTATTCAGTTGGCGACCTCGTTGACCGGGGAAATTTTTCAAAAGAGGTTGTGGAGTTCTGCATTAAGAATGAAATTTTGTGCGTGCGGGGGAACCATGAGGACATGCTCATCAATGCTGTCGAAAAGCCTAATGAAAAAACTATTCATCTGCATTTTAACAATGGCGGGAAAAAAACTTTTCATTCTTATCTTGGAAATCTTGTGGATGCGACATTCAAGGATTATCTCGATGCTTTGATTCAAACAAAACATCTTTATTATTTTAAGAACCTTCCGCTTTATATCGAGCTTGAAACAATAATGATTTCGCATGCGGGATTTTTCAGCTATGAAGATAAGGAATATATTTTATGGAATCGCGAAAAGCCAAAGAAGCTTGAAAACAAGCTTCAGGTTTTCGGACATACGCCGAAAAAAAGTCCGGACCACAAGCGGCATCATTACGTTAATATCGATACCGGCTGTGTTTATTTTAATAAATTATCTGCAGTAATTATCAATAAAGAAACGGGTAAAGTCATTGATTTTATTGATGAAAAATGTAACTCGTTTGATACTTCTCTAAACCTCAGTCGCTTCCTCTAAATTCCTGATTTTTTAGTAAAATATATCAGTCTATTCATTGAAAAAGCTAAAAAATTTTGTTATTTTTGTTAATACAATTCTACAGGAAATTTATTAACATTTCAGTTACAAAAAAATTAAATACGCATAAGTAAAATGCCAAATGAAAAAATCATTCCCGTCAATATAGAAGACGAAATGAAGTCGTCTTATATTGACTATTCCATGTCTGTTATCGTATCTCGCGCACTTCCTGATGTTCGTGACGGCTTAAAACCCGTTCACAGAAGAGTGCTTTACGGCATGAACGAACTTGGGCTTGCTCCGAACAGACCTTATAAAAAGTCAGCAAGGATAGTAGGGGAGGTTTTAGGTAAGTATCACCCGCACGGTGATAAAGCAGTTTATGATACTATGGTAAGAATGGTGCAGGATTTTTCTTTGCGTTATCCGTTGGTGGATGGTCAGGGAAACTTTGGTTCGGTTGATGGTGACTCTCCCGCAGCAATGCGTTATACTGAAGCGCGTCTTGCAAAAATATCCGAAACGCTTTTAAGAGACTTAGAAAAAAATACGGTTGACTTCGTTCCGAACTTCGATGATACTCTTACCGAGCCGGCAGTATTGCCATCTGTTTTACCAAGCTTGCTTGTGAACGGTTCAAACGGTATCGCGGTTGGTATGGCAACAAATATTCCTCCGCATAACTTAAATGAAGTTATTGATGGAATTTCTTATCTGATAAAAAATCCTGATGCTGATATTAAGAAGCTTATGAAATACGTTACTGCTCCTGATTTCCCGACAGGAGGCATGATTTATGGTTATGACCCGGTCATCGAAGCATACAATACAGGAAGAGGAAAAATAAACCTGCGCGCAGTTGCAAGCATTGAGACTGAAAAGAACGGCAGACAAAGTATTATCGTATCTCAATTGCCTTATCAGGTGAACAAAGTTGCATTGATTGAAAACATTGCCGACCTTGTGCGTGATAAAAAGCTTGAAGACATTGCTTCAGTAAATGATGAGAGCGATAGGGACGGTATGCGTATCGTGATTGGCTTGAAACGAGATGCGAATGCAAACGTGATTATGAATAATCTTTATAAACATACGCAAATGTCGGTGACGTTTGGTATCATTATGCTTGCGCTTGTTGATGGTATTCCGAAAGTTCTTAACCTGAAGCAGATGATGGAGTATTTTATTAAGCATCGTCTGGAAGTAATCATAAGGCGTTCAAAATATGAGCTTGAAGCTGCCGAAAGACGCGCACATATACTCGAAGGGTATATTATTGCTCTAGATAATATCGATGAAGTAATCAAAGTTATCAAAAAATCCAAAGACGCGCCTGATGCAAGAGCGGCTTTGATGAAAAAGTTTAAGCTTTCTGAAA
This sequence comes from Ignavibacteria bacterium, assembly GCA_036262055.1. Classification (NCBI taxonomy): domain Bacteria; kingdom Pseudomonadati; phylum Ignavibacteriota; class Ignavibacteria; species Ignavibacteria bacterium. Next base: position 603,854 of record DATAJP010000003.1, on the reverse strand, counting down.
TTCAATCGCAGGCAATACTTGATATGCGTTTGCAAAGATTGACAGGGCTTGAAAGAAAGAAAATCGAAGATGAATATAAAGAGATTTTAAAAACAATCGAGCGTTTAAAAAGAATTCTTGCAAGCGACCAGTTGAGAAGAGAGATAATTACGGATGAATTGAAAGCATTAAAGGAAAAATTCGGTGATGAGAGAAGAACTCAGATAATTTATGATGCCAAAAAGATGTCAGATGATGACATGCTAAAAGAGCTCGTGAAGGAAGAAGACGTTGTTATTACGATTTCGAACAAAGGTTTCATAAAGCGTATTCCTGTTACTTCATATAAAGCACAAGGAAAAGGTGGAAAGGGAATTACGGCAGCATCGACGGGAAGCACTGAAGAAGATTTTATCGAGCATATGTTCATTGGCTCGACGCATCAGTATATAATGTTCTTCACCGACAAAGGGAAATGTTACTGGCTGAAAGTCTATGATATTCCTGAAGGAAGCAGAACATCGAGAGGTAAATCGATTTTGAACCTCATTGAAAAAGATAAAGATGAGAAAGTTAATGCGTTTGTGATGGTGAAGGATTTTGCGGAGCCGCTTTTTGTAACTATGGTTACGAAACAGGGTGTGATAAAAAAATCAAAGCTCGAGAATTATTCCAACATAAGAAGAAACGGAATCATTGCGATTAACCTTAACTCAGGCGATTCACTTGTTGACGTTCGCTTGACAAACGGCAGCCAGGAGCTTCTCATCGGAACTCACGACGGACAGGCAATCAGGTTTAATGAATCCACAGTAAGAGACATGGGCAGAACCGCAACGGGTGTTCGCGGTGTGAATCTTGCGAAAGGGGATTTTGTTGTCGGGTTAGTTGCTGTGACCAGACAAAGCGCTACGATTCTTGTTGTTACGGATAAAGGATTCGGTAAACGAAGCGACCTTGATGATTACAGAGTAACAAACCGCGGAGGTAAAGGTGTTCGTACGGTCAAAACCAGTGATAAGAACGGAAAGCTTCTTTCGATTAAAGAAGTTACCGACCATGATGATTTGATGATTATCACAAGCAAAGGAATTCTTATTAGAATACGAATGAAAGATGTCCGCGTGATGGGAAGAAATGCGCAGGGCGTTAGATTGATAAGAATAAAAGAGGGCGATACGATTTCTGCGGTTGCAAATATACTTGAAGACGATAAATCCGGACAGGAAAAAATATTTTAATTTTTCTCAACGCAGATTATTTAGACGCTGAACAACGCTGATGATTATGATTTGTTCATAGAAATTCTTAATTAAATCTGCGCAAATCAGCGTCAAAAATTTATATGAAATATATTGATTTAAGAAGCGATACTGTTACGAGACCGGATAAGCCGATGCTTGATGCAATGATGTCGGCGGTTCTTGGCGACGACGTTTATGGAGAAGACCCGACTGTTAATGCTCTTCAGGAGAAATGCGCAAAGCTCACAGGCAAGGAAGATGCTTTATTTGTTCCTACAGGTGTGATGGCTAATCAGCTTTCCATTAAAGCACATACGCTAGATGGAGATGAAGTAATTGTTGAAGCTGAATCTCATATTTTAAACTATGAGACTGCTGCTCCGGCTGTAATTTCGCGTGTTCAATTGTTGCCTGTAAGAGGAACTAATGGAGTTCTTTATGCGAAGGATATTGCGCAGTTTGTCCGCTCAAAAGAATATTATTTTCCGGCTACCAGATTAATCTGTCTTGAGAATACGCACAACCGCGCAGGCGGGGTCATACTTCCGATTGACAGCATAAAAGACGTCTCAGGGTTCGCAAAAAAGAACGGCATCAAAATGCATCTCGACGGCGCAAGGGTTTTTAATGCGGTAGTTGAGACAGGAATTTCATTGAAGGAGTATGCGGGATATTTTGATTCGATTGCTTTTTGTTTTTCAAAAGGACTTGGAGCGCCGGTTGGCTCGATTATATGTGGAAGCAAAGAATTTATTGCCATTGCAAGAAAATGGCGCAAGATTATAGGCGGAGGAATGCGGCAGGCAGGGATTCTTGCTGCTGCCGGACTTTATGCTCTGGAAAATAATGTCGAACGCCTCAAAACCGATAACGACCGCGCAAAAAATTTTTCAAAAGAGCTTCAGAACTCAGGTAACTATGAGCTTTCAAGTGAAGTTCAGACCAACATCGTAATATTCAAATCCAAGAAACACACCAAAGAAGATTTCATCACAATGATGAAAGAAAGGGGCATCCTCGTCTCCTCAGGCAGTTACGACTGGCTGAGAATTATTTTTCACAAAGATGTGAGTGAAGAGGATATGAAGAAGGCGAAGAAAGAGTTTTTGAGTTAAAGGGTAGGACAGACATTCTGTCTGTCCCGACAGGCAGGAATGCCTGTCGTACCAAGCATTTTTATTTAAGTAAACTTATTATCTCCTCCATCCATTCAATTTTATGCATAGGGAAGTTGGCGATGCGGATTTGGGAATTTAGGTAGTCGCCATAACCGGAGCCGATTATGTAACCGTGTTTGGCTAACTTATCTTTTATTTCTTTTGGGTTTGGGGTATCGACAACAATAACTGTCTGTGAGCGGTCTTGTTTGTTTTTCACAAACGGCTTGAACTCCGAATTATCAAAAAAATCATACAACAGTTTTGCTTTCTCTTCAGTTTCCTTGCGCATTTTATCTACTCCATAATTATTCAGATGCTCGGCGACTTTTCCAATGAGGTAAATTCCGAGAACGTTTGGCGTTTCGCTTGTCTGAAATTTGATTGCGTTTTCATGAAGCCAAATCATGTTATGAAATCCTCCGATGTGAACTTTCTCCGACCTCAACTTTGCGCTTCGCTCGATGACTTTTTCATTTACAAACAGAACGCCAAGTCCTGAAGGCATTCCGAATCCTTTTTGCACGGAAAAAAACGACGCATCAATGCCGGAGTAATCAAGCTTCATATAAGGAGCTGCGGTTACGATATCGACTACAAGAATGGAATCGGGGAATTTTTTCTTTATGTTTGTAATGTAATCGGATTGGATTGCAACTCCCGTGCTTGTTTCATTCTGGGTAATGGCGATAAGTTCGGGATTGCCGGGGATATCAATATCATTTAAATCAGAAAATGCCTGTCCGTAAGGAACGTCGATTTTTTTTGCTTTTTTTTCGACTTCGTTGGCGATATTAAAAAATCTTTTTGAAAAACCTCCGTTGACGAAATGATATGAATACTCGCGGGCGCATCCACGCAGGATTACATCCATGCATTCGGTTGCAGAGCTGACAAAAAGCATGTGAAAATTATCGGGTATATTTAAAAGCTGCTTTAGGTTATCAAAAGTATGCTTGTAAATATCCATAAACTGCTGAGAACGATGGCTCAAACAGCAAATATCTTTATCGATTGCTTCGGCAATAGATTTTTTTACTACAGGATAAAGCTCCGTCGGTCCGGGTGTGAGGTATATACTTTTCAAATTTATTGAAATTATTAAATTAAATTTTTAATGTTACTTTCTTTTCAGATGAAAAGAAAGTAACCAAAGAAAAATCTTCCGCTTCTGAAAAATTGTCTAAATTATAAAATAATTGCTATAAAAATTCAAACTCCTCACTGCGTTCGTCAGACAGCGAATTTTTATTGACGCAATTATTATATAATTTTAACGCCAATTTTTCAAATGCGGATTAAAACTTATATTCTCTTTCATTCCTCTGACCTTTCACAACTTCGCTATTTCACAAATTCACATTTAATAAAGAACTCTGAATTTTATTGTATGTTCGATTTTTTTAAGCTCGTCGAGAACCTTTGGATTGTATTTTTTTGAAATGTCGGTGATAACATAACCGATGTTTTCATTTGTTTTAAGATACTGCCCGACGATGTTAATTTTTCTTTCACCGAGAATATTGTTAATCTTTGCGAGTATGCCTGGAACATTTTCGTGAATGTGAATCAATCTGTGCGAATTACGAAGCTCAGGTAGTTGCAGGTTAGGGAAGTTCACGCTGAACTGAGTATCGCCTTTGTTTATGAAATCGATGAGCTTTGTCGAGACAAACTTTGCAATGTCAATCTGAGCTTCTTCGGTGCTGCCGCCGATGTGAGGAGTTAGGATAACATTCGGAAGTCCCTGAAGCTCGCTAATGAATTTTTCATTATTGCTGTGCGGCTCATAAGGAAAAACATCAATTGCTGTGCCGAGGATTTTCCCTGACTCAATATTTTTCTTAAGAGCTTTCATATCGACAACAAACCCACGGCTGAGGTTTAAGAAAATCACACCGTCTTTCATCAGCTTGAATTCTTTTTCCCCAATAAAATTTTTGTTCTGCTGGTTATCGTCTATGTGCAATGAAACTACATCAGATTTTTTCAAAAGCTCTTTCAAGGTCAGGCATCGTTTTGCATTGCCGAGCGAAAGACGCTCGATAATGTCGTAATAGATGACGGTCATTCCTAAATCTTCAGCGAGAACGGAAAGCTGGGAGCCGATTTTCCCGTAACCGATTATGCCAAGGGTTTTTCCGCGAAGCTCATAGCTGTGTGCAGATGATTTATCCCAGATGCCTTTATGAAGAGCGGAAGACTTATCAAAAATTCTTCTGATTAGCATAATCATCTCGCCAAGGGCAAGCTCAACAACACTGCGGGTATTGCTGAAAGGAGCGTTAAAAACTGCAATTCCTTTGTTCATTGCTTCATCTAAATCAACCTGGGTAGTACCTATGCAAAACGTTCCGATTGTAACGAGACGGTTTGCATTTTGCAAAATTGATTTTGTAATGTTGGTCTTCGAACGTATGCCGAGAATGGCAACATCTTTAATTTTTTCTTTCAGCTCTTTTTCAGATAAGCTGTGATTCAAATCTTCAATCTGGAAACCTTCATCCTTGAAAATTTTTATTGCATTATCGTTTATTTTTTCGAGCAATAATACTTTGAGGCGATTTTTAGGGTAAGAAATTTCCATCGGCAGCTTATTTACATATAAGAACTCATCAAAGCTTGGCGTAACGTGGTCAGCTTTTTTTGTAACTTTATCACGAGAAACGTTCTCGGTGAAGGCATAAAATTTTTCTGCGACACCTGATTTTTTTAGCTCATAGTCTGTGTAACCGTCACCGATTACATAAACATCACCTTTAAGCTTCAGATTTTTTATTACGTTAATCTTGCCGTTATTTTTTGCTAGAAGGTTTTTTTTATCAAAGCCGGTTATCTTTCCTTTTTTATCAAACTTAAAAGTATTTGCAAAAATATTTTCTTCTTTAATATCGAAATCTTTAATGATAGGGAGAATCAGCTCTTTGAAGCCGGATGAAACTATATAAATATTATCTGAATTTTTCTTGAAGAAAGGTTTGTTGCGTTTTATAGATTCGGAAATTCTTTTTTTGATTTTATGAACAGCTTTATCTATGTGAGCTTTATCGGCATCAAGTAAAGCCATGCGTTCTTCGAGAGATTTTGAGATTGACAACTCGCCATTCATTCCTTTTTTGGTAAGTGCGGAAATTTTTTGAAGAACCTTATCTTTGTTTTTTATACCGTTTAGTGACACTTCAAAGAGCTCTTCAAGGGCTTCTGTTTTTATGAAAGTGCTGTCAAAATCAATTATGTAATATTGCTTTTTTTCAGGCATTAGCAAAAATCGGAAATTAAAAGATGAAATATTAGTCTGAAAGGATGGAAAATTTAAGAAATTTATTCAATCCAAGTAAGTTCTGAAAAAATTAATTCCCACTTGCCGTTATTGTTTCTGAGAAAGGCGTGACCTCCTTGATAAATCATCCTGAAATCAATTTTTGCATACTCCATATTTTTATCAAATATAATAGACCCTACCGGATATGTATCTAATTGCCAGTAACCGCCCCAATGACCATAGAAGATTTTAACAAAGTTTTCCAAGAATTTTTTTCTTTCTGCACTTTCTTCTACAGAATAAGCCGGCATCATAATATTATTCTCTCCTAAAGAAACATGGTCACTACCTAAAAATTTATTCAATATCATTTCATATTTTTCATTGAGATAAACAGGAATAGCAAAATTTTTTGAAACAACTTGAGGACGGAAGTTTGTGATTGAGTCAGTTAATTTTTCTTTCAGATCAAATAGCATGGAATAAGGACCCCACATATCTATTACTCTTTGGGAAAACTTGCCATTTTCTCTTTTCAGAAGCATTGCTCTTACCGAATCATTATCTTCAATTTCATAGATATAAGCAATTATAGCAGAATCAACTTCTGCATCATTGAAATATACTTTGTCTGCAAAATAAATTCTTATATAATTCTGAACAAGAAAAAATCTTACACTATCATATGTATGAAAGCCAAACTCCGGATTGCCAATTTTTTTTAAATCTTGTGGCTGGTAAAATTCCTTAAAAGCGAGATAAGCATTTTTTAATGTATCATTTAGCTGATTAAATTCTTCTTCCGTAATTGTCGGAATTTCTTTATGCCATTGCAAAAAAAAATTCCAAAGCTGTAATTTTGAATTATCATTATAAGCTTCTTTTAATTTGAAATATTGGGGTTGAGAGAAAGAGTTGTCAGGTGACGAAATAAAAACAATCAATATTAAAAATATAATTTTCATAATAATATATAAATTTACTTAATTTTTTTCATTATTTGAAATGCCAAATGTTTAAAAAATACTATGAATTTGCTAACTTTTAGTTTTAAAACATACAATAGAAGTTTTTTTACTCATATATTATAAAAAAAAGTAGTTGCTATATTCTTTTTAATTAGGGATTTTGGCTAATGTTTAAAAATAAAAGCCGATTAACTTAAATCGAAATTAATAATAGCAAATAGACTATGAAAAAAATTTTAGTAGTTGATGATGAAAATACCTCTCAACAAATCATCAAAAGAGTTTTAGAAAGCGCAGAGAATGACGTAACCATTGTTTCGGATGGTTTTGAGGCGCTGACGAAAATGAAGAAAGTAAAATATGATGTAATTGTTACCGACTTAAATATGCCGGACATGAACGGTATTGAGCTTACGAAAAAAGCTCTTGAGATTGACCCGGATATTATGATTATTTTGATTACAGCATACGGAACAATTAAGTCTGCAGTTGAAGCTATAAGAATAGGTGCTTATGATTATTTAACAAAACCGGTTGATAAAAAAGAATTGCTGCTTTCAATTGATAAAGGCATGGAGCACCAAGCGCTAATAAAAGAAAATTTATTATTGAAATATGAGTTGGATAAAGTCGAAGACAAAACCGAATTTCTGACCGACAACGAACAGTTAAGAATGCTTTTAGGTGAAGTGAAAAAAGTTGCTAGTTCGGATTCGACAATTTTGATTTCAGGCGAGAACGGAACAGGAAAAGAATTGCTTGCAAAATACATCCACGAAAATTCTCCGAGAAGAAAACAGCATTTTGTTGTGGTGAACTGCGCATCGATTCCGAAACAATCACTTGAATCAGAATTGTTCGGACACATTGAAGGTTCATTTGAAGGAGCAATTCGCGACCACAAGGGCTATTTTGAAATTGCAGATAACGGAACGATATTTCTTGATGAAATCGGAAAAATTGACCCCTTGGTTCAGATAAAAATCCTGAGAGTATTAAAAGACAGGCAGTTCACGAGAATAGGAGATTCAAAAACTCAGACAACGAATGCGAGAATAATTGTTTCTACAAGTGATAATCTTGAAAATCTGATAAAAGATGGAAAGTTTATTCAGGATTTATACTACAGGATAAATGTATTTGATTTCTTCCTGACTCCTTTGAGAGAAAGACCTGATGACATTATTTATTATTTTAAAAGATTTGTAAAAGAATTTTCAGAAAAAAACGGTAAAACGATAAAAGATATTTCTCCTGAAGTTAAAAAAATTCTTTTAAGCTACAGCTGGCCCGGTAATGTAACGGAATTGAAAAATGTTGCTGAGCGATGCACTATACTTTGTGAGGGTGAAAAAATCACTACCGATTATCTACCGGAAAGACTTAGTTACTCACGTGAATATAAAGAAGCGGTTGCGTCAAATGATTTTAATAAAAACAAACGTGCACGTGTTCGCGATTTCGAAATGAATTTCATAAAGAAATTTCTGCGCATTAACCGCGGTAATGTTACTGCCACAGCAAGAGACATTAATTTTCATCCGGTAACGTTGCGGCAGAAAATCATAAGACTTGGAATTAATCCAAAGGAGTTTAAAGGCATTAAATTGAACTCGTATTATTAATCCTCCATAATGTCCCGCGTATACGATGGGTTGGGGGTTATACGCGGGATGTATGTTTTTCATGCCATAACATTCCATTAAATAGACTAAATTATTATAAAATTATTGAGTAATTTTGTCATTATGAGAAAATTACTCCTCATTTTTTTTATATTTTTTAGCTTTTCTGCTCAAATTTTTCCTCAAAATTCTCCCAAAGTTCTGGTTGCAATTGCGCATCCTGATGATGATGCGACTTTTGCCGCTTCAGTCTATAAAATCACACATGATTTAAAAGGTCAGGTTGATTATTTATTAGTTACAAACGGCGAGGGTGGTTATAAATATTCAACTTTGTCGGAAGATATATATGGCTTGGAGCTTACTGACGAAGAAGTCGGAAGAAAATTTTTGCCGGAAATCAGAAAAAAGGAATTGAAAAACGGCGGGGATATTATCGGGGTGAAAAATTATTATTTCTTAGAACAAAAAGACCATAAATACACAAACAATATTCGCGAAGTGCTGGACAGCGTATGGAATGTCCCTTATGTCAAGAGTCAGATGAAAGAATTAATCGAACGAGAAGGATATGATTATGTCTTTGTTTTGATTCCGACGGAAACAACTCATGCGCATCACAGTTCGGTTGGAATTTTGATGCTGGAAACTGTAAATGAAATGCCGATTGAAAAAAGACCTGTTGTGCTTGGAGGACGAGGGCAAAATATAAATGATACCACGAATTTTGTATATAGGGGATTGAAAGAATTTCCGCTTACGAGTTTTACTGATGATAATTTGATTTTTACTTTTGACAGAACAACACCGTTTGGATTTAATGATAGATTGAATTACAAAATAATTGTGAACTGGCTGATTGCCGAACACAAATCACAAGGAACTATGCAATTGGGAATGAACTATGGTGATTATGAAAAATATTATTTCTTTGACATGAATGATAAGAGTAAAGTCGAGCAGACGCGACAGCTATTTGAAAAATTAAAAGAAGTAACTTATAAGAAAAAAGAATATCAGGAATAAATTGAAAACTAGATTTTATATAATATTTCTATTTACCATTTCACTGCTCACCACTTCGCTAATAAGTTGCGGTGATTCTAAAAGAAAAGTTGTGGTATATTCTCCTCACGGCAAGGAAATGCTTGCTGAGTTTGAGAAACAGTTTGAAACAGCAAATCCTGAAATCGATGTTCAGTGGTTGGATATGGGTTCGCAGGAAGTTTATGACAGGGTCCGCAATGAAAGCGCGAATCCGCAGGCGGATATATGGTGGGGGTCGCCGTCAACGTTGTTTATGAAAGCGGAGAAAGAAAATTTGCTTGCACAGTATACACCAAGCTGGAGCAGTTCAATTTCAGCAAATCATAAAAGCAAAAATAATTTTTGGTACGGGACTTTTTTAACTCCCGAGGTGATTTCTTTCAACAATAAAGTTTTAACAAAAGAGACCGCTCCGAAAAGCTGGGAAGAAATTATTGCGCCTGCATGGGATAATAAGTTTGTAATTAGAAATCCGATGGCATCGGGAACGATGAGAATAATTTATTCTGCAATGGTTGAAAATTCTGTTAAGCAAACGGGCAGTGATGTTAAAGGTTTTGAATGGCTTAAAGCACTGGACAGAAATACAGGTTCTTATGCTGCCGACCCGACACAAATGTATCTGAAACTTTCGAGCAATGAAACACCTGTTACGCTCTGGAATATGCCCGATATAATTTTGCAATCGAAGTTGTATAATTATCCTTTTGATTATAATTTTCCACAGCCATCAACTGTAGTTGCCGTGGATGGAATAGCGCTGGTTGCAAATTCACAAAATCCCGAGGATGCAAAAAAAGTTTATGAGTTTGTTACTTCGCAGGAAGCAATGATTTTGCAGGCGAATAAGTTTTACAGGATTCCGTCGAGGACGGATATTCCGAAAGATAAGCTTCCTGATTGGATTCAAAATGCGAAGTATAAGGAAATGCAACTTGATTGGGAAATGATTTCCGAAAAAGAATCCGAATGGATGAAAAAATGGGACAGCGAAATTAAAGGCAAAGGCAACTAACATCGATGTCGTTTTTAGAGATAAAAAATGTCAACAAAAGCTTCGAAACAAAAAAAGTTCTTGATAATATTTCTCTCAGTATAAACAAAGGAGAGTTCTTTTCAATAGTCGGACCGAGCGGATGCGGGAAGACGACGCTTCTCAGGATAATCGCGGGACTTGAAACTGCAACAAGCGGGGATATTGTGCTGAACGGTGAAAACATTTCTAAAAAATCTCCGCAAGAAAGAGATATAGGGATTGTTTTTCAGAACTATGCGTTGTTTCCGCACATGACTGTATTTGAAAACGTTGCATACGGATTGAAGATTAAGAAAGAATCTAAGGAGACGATAAGAAAAAAAGTTTATGACGTTCTTGAAAAAGTTAAGCTTACTGATAAAACTGATGTTCGAGTAACAAATCTTAGCGGAGGTGAACAGCAAAGAGTTTCGCTTGCGCGCGTAATTGTGATTGAACCGAAAGTAATTTTGTTCGATGAGCCGCTTTCAAATCTTGATTATATTCTGCGTTTGGAAACTCGCGGAGAAATAAAACGGCTTCAAAAAGAAACCGGGATTACTTCGGTTTATGTTACGCATGACCAATCAGAGGCGCTTGCATTGAGTGACAGAATAGCGGTGTTGAGCAAAGGTGTGCTACAACAGTTGGGAAATCCTATTGATGTATATTATAATCCTGTTAATTATTTTGTAGCTGATTTTATATGCCATGCGAATTTTTTTAATGCGGAAGAGAGCAATAAGTTTTTTGGATTAAACATAGAGAACAATAAAAACTTAGTTGTGCTTCCCGAGGAATTATTTTTATCGAATGAAAATGTTAATCAAGATTTGATTATTTCAGATATTCAGTTCAACGGTTTAACAACGGAGTATTTCATTAAATACGGTGATAAGTTTTTCAGATCGTTTATGGTTTCTAAATCAGGAAACCATTTTAAAATCGGTGATGCTGTCGGAATTTCCATTCCGCAAAATTTAAACAGGAAAGTTTTAATTGCGTAAAGCTTCTTTAATCGGTTCGGTTATTTTATACCTGCTTTTGATTTATTTCATAGCGGGATATATTATTTACCCGCTGATAATTTTGGTAAAAGAAAGTTTATTCCAGGAAGAAAGTTGGTTTGCAGTTGGTTTTATACTGTATAATTTTACTTCCATTGAATCCATTACAAATACTTTGTTGCTCTCAGTCATTTCGGTTATTGGAAGCTGTATTATTGGGACTTATTTAGCGTATATTATTCATTTTAAAAGACTGAAAAATAAATCAATAATTTCTTCATTAATCTTAATTCCCATTGCCACACCGCCTATTATTGGAACAGTTGCGTTTTTGTATCTTGTCGGTGATAACGGAATTTTGATAAGATTATCAGAATTAATAGCAGGTTCGAAGATCATTCCTTCTCTTGACGGATGGACTGCAATAATTATTGTTCATTTGTATTCATTCTATGCATTTTTTTATTTGTTTTTATCGGCATCATTGAAAAAATTAGATCATAGCTTAGTAGAAGCATCTTATACTCTGGGGGCTAATAAAGTAAAAACTTTTTTTAGTGTTATATTACCGCATTTGTTTCCGGCAATAATCGGAGCATCACTTTTGGTGTTCATGGCAAGCATGGCTTCATTTTCTGCACCTTTCATTTTTGGAGGTAATTTAAAATTCATAACAACTTCGATTTATTACAATAAAATAAATGGCGACACAGTTGTTTCATCTCTTTTTTCATTATTATTAGTAATAATTTCTTTAATCTCATTAATTATTTTTACAAAATTCAGAAAAAAGACCGATTATAAGTTATCATCTAAAGGAACGATAAGAATTCAAGGTGAGCAATCAAAAGAAAACGCAGGAGCGTTGAACATTGGCTTAGTAACATTAATGATTACGATTATTCTGCTTCCTTTGCTTGCGTTATTATATTTATCATTGATTCCTGAAGGCGCATTGCTGAGAAATATTTTTAAAGAATCATTGACGCTGGCTAACTATATAAACTTGTTTAAAGACCCGGCGATATATACACCGTTTCTTAATAGCTTTAAAATGGCTTTGGTAACTGTTGCACTATGTATGTTAATCGGATTGATTGCATCTCTGCAAATCACAAAAGGGAAATCATTTTTCTCGAAGATTACGGAAATATTCATTTCGCTTCCTTATGGAATACCGGGAACGGTCATAGCTTTGACATTAATTTTGAGCTTTAATACACCGAACTGGATAACGATTGCACCGCTGGTTGGAACGTTTATCATTTTGCCGATTGCATATACAATCAGGAATATTCCTTTGTTCACGCAATCGACGATTTCAGGATTGAATAATTTAGATAAGTCACTTGAAGAAGCGTCATATTCGCTTGGGGCTAATAAATTTTATACATTCAGGAAAATAATTTTTCCGTTAATACTTCCTTCGATAATAAACGGTTCATTGCTTGTGTTTATTAACTCGATGGGAGAGTTTGTATCAACAATTTTGCTTTATAACTATGCAACAAGAACAGTCTCGATAGAAATTTATTCGCAGTTAAGAATGTATAACACAGGAGCGGGAGCAGTTTATGGAATTTTATTATTTGCATTTGTAATAATTACAGTTTACATAACAAGAAAATATTTAAATGAAAGGATAGCAGTTTAATGCTTGAAGTTGAAGAAGAAATAAAAAAAGAGAAAACAGAAAAATCAGACGGCATCGATAATGACCTTTTGATGAAGGCGTATTATAAAATGTGTCTTGTAAAAAACATGGCACAGATATACGATGACAACAGGCAGATTTGCAAGTATGTGCACTCAACGTCGCGAGGACATGAAGCAATTCAGCTTGCGGTTGGATTTCAGTTAAAAGAGTATGATTATTTAAGTCCTTATTATCGTGATGAGTCGATAATGCTCGGGCTTGGATTTGAACCTTATGAGCTTATGCTTCAGCTACTTGCAAAAGGAGATGACCCTTTTTCAGGAGGGAGAAGTTATTATAATCATCCGTCGGTTAAAAAACCCGGCTATCCGACAATTCCGCATCAGTCAAGTGCAACGGGCATGCAGGCAATTCCTGCAACTGGAATGGCTCATGGAATTTCATATATTGAATCGGAAAAAAATCTAAAGGGCAAAAGCAAAAACAAACCTGTCGTGGTTTGTTCGCTTGGTGACGGCTCGATTACAGAAGGTGAAGTTTCGGAAGCGTTTCAAATGGCAGTGCTAAAAAAGCTTCCTATACTTTATCTGATTCAGGATAACAAGTGGGGAATATCCGCTTATGCAGATGAAATGCGCGCGATGGATGCTTATGAATTTGCTGCGGGATTCAAAGGATTGAAACGTGAGAAAGTTGACGGTTCGAATTTTATTAAGTCGTATCAGAAAGTTCGAGATATTTTTGAATACATTCGCAAGAAAAGAAGTCCGGTATTGCTTCATGCATCTGTTCCATTGCTGGGGCATCATACATCAGGCGTGCGCAAAGAATGGTACAGAACAGAAAAAGATTTGACGGAGCATTATAAAGACGACCCGATTCCGAAGTTAAGACAGGTATTGGTTGATTTGGGAATAGGTGAAGATGAAATTTCAAAAATTGAAAATGATGCGGCTGAAAAAGCAAAGAGTGATTTTGATAAAGCAGTGAAAGCAAAAGACCCTGCAGCTGAAACTTTGTTTATGTATGAGTTTGCAGAAACTCCCGTGACTGAAGAAAAAGGTGAGCGCGAGCCAAAGGGTGCTGAGCCGGTTATTATGGTTGACTCTGCTTTGCATGCAATCGATGAGCTAATGAAAAAACATCCTGAAGCGATTTTATACGGACAGGATGTAGGCAGAAGATTGGGAGGCGTATTCAGAGAAGCAGCAACTCTTGCGCAGAAGTATGGTGATAATCGTGTATTCAATACTCCGATTCAAGAAGCATATATTGTCGGCTCGACTGCGGGAATGAGCGCAGTCGGAATAAAGCCGATTGTTGAAATTCAGTTTGCTGATTACAGCTGGGCGGGTATGAACCAGCTCGTGGTTGAGCTTTCAAAGTCCTGTTATTTAACCTGTGGGAAGTTTCCTGTGTCGAGCATCATAAGGATTCCCGTTGGGGCATACGGCGGTGGCGGACCTTATCACTCCGATTGCGTTGAGTCGAGTTATCTGCCGATTCGCGGTATTAAGATTGCATATCCGAGCAACTCAGCTGACATGAAGGGATTGATGAAAGCGGCGTTTTATGACCCGAATCCTGTCTTGATGTTTGAACATAAAGGTCTCTATTGGAGCAAAGTTCCCGGAACGGATGCTGCAAAATCAATCGAGCCGGATGAGAATTATATTGTGCCGTTTGGTAAGGCGAGAATTTTTTTGAAAGCAGATGATAAAAAAATTGAATCAGGTGAATCTCTTGTCGTGGTTACTTATGGGATGGGAGTTCATTGGGCATTAAATGCCGCAAAGAATTTTCCGGGACACATTGAAATTCTGGATTTAAGAACTTTAAATCCACTGGATGAAGAAGCAATTTATGAATCGGTTAGAAAACACGGAAAGTGTCTGGTTTTGACTGAGGAACAAATTATGAATTCATTTGCCGAATCACTTGCCGGAAGAATTGCAAAAGAATGTTTTCAGTATCTGGATGCACCGGTTGAGTTTATGGGTTCGGTTAACGTTCCTGCTGTTCCTTTAAATATGGGACTTGAAAAAGAAATGCTGCCGAGTGCAGAAAAAGTTGCAAAGTTTTTCAACCAATTATTAGGTTACTAATTTAATATTAAAACAGGTATTTTACACATTACTCATTTATGCCTTCGAATAAAGATATACTCTTAATAGACGACGATTTAGTTACCAGAAAAATCATTATTAAAAATTTAGAAAAAAACGGTTATGATGTTATTGAAACCGATAAAGCTTCAGATGCAATGAGGCTTCTTAATGAAAATGATATTGATTTGGTTTTATGTGATATTGTAATGGATGACATGGACGGATTTGAGTTTTGCAACAACGTGCGTCAGGAAGAAAAATATAAAGCACTGCCGTTTATATTCGTTTCTTCGAAAGATTCTCCTGAAGACAGAGCAAGAGCATTGAGCTTGGGTGCAGATGATTATATAACAAAACCCATTGATGTTGATAATTTGTTATTGAAAGTTCAGTCTTTATTAAAACGCGTTGAAATTTATAAACAATTCAGTGTCAGACAGAAAATCAATGCTAACCTTACTGACGAACAATATAAAATATTAATTCTTGATGACGATCCTGTACTCCAAAAAGTTCTTACTCAAACTTTAGAGAAAAAAGGTCTTGAATGTGTGAGTGTTATGAACGTTACTGAGGCAATGGAAAAAGTTAAACAGGTAAAACCGGATTTAATTTTATCGGACTTGGTTATGCCGGACATAAGCGGTTTCGAATTCAGGAAGATGCTTTTGAAAGATCCGATTCTAAGTGAAATCCCATTCGTGTTTCTCACTTCGGTTGAAGAAGAAAGCTCCATAATCGAAGGATACGATTTAGACATAAAAGATTTTATTTCTAAAGCACAAAATCCTAAAGTAATTGGGATAAAAGTTAAGAATGTTTTAGACACTATAAATAAGGAACGAAGAAAATCCGTTCTTGAGCTTCAGCAGGTTGCTTCGTCGATTTCAATTGAAGTAGTTCCTGAAAAGCCGAGACAGCTCGATGGATTTTTCATTAAACAGCTCCACATTCCATACAAAGGAATGCCCGGCGGTGATTTTTTAGATTATATTCCTGTCGATGATGACAGAATGGTGATTATTGTAGGCGACGTTATGGGCAAGCAATGGGGGGCGTGGTTTTTTACTTTTTCTTTTATAGGATACATAAGAAGTGCAATCAGAGTTGCAATCAATAGTATCAATGTTCTCAATGCAGGTGATGTAATGAAAAATGTAAATGCAGCAATATACAAAGATGCTAAGGTATCTGAAATATTCAGCACAGTAACCTGCGTGATTCTTGACAGAAAAAATTATACTGCCGAATATACAGGGGCAGGTGATTTATCGATTCTTGTTCATCGTGCTGCAACAGGTAATGTTGACCAGTTTGAGTCTCAAGGTTTATTGTTGGGAATCTCCGAGGATGGTGAATATGATAACATACAAATACAGATGGAACCTGAAGATGAAATGATTATTTTTACTGACGGCATCACGGATTCCAGAAGCAAGGACGGCAAGGCATTCGGAATGAGCCAGGTAATTGAAACATTAAAAGGCAAATCAACGAATGGATTAAAATTCGACCAGCTGAAAGATTCGTTTATGAAATATACTCAGAATGTTTTTGACGATGATATTACATTGATTGGAATTCAAAGGACTAATCATAATTAAATAGTGATTATATTAGAAATTCTATTCTGGTTTTTTCTTATCATAGTTTTTTATTCTTACATAGGTTATGGAATTCTAATAACTCTCATTTCAAAAGTTTCCTTTCTTAAAAAAATTCTTCCTAAACCGTATAATTCAATTAAACAGGAATTTCTTGTTTCTGAAAACGAGGAATATTATCCGACTGTCAGTATGATAATTTCCGCATCGGGTGAAACAAGCGAAATTATCCGAGAGAAAATTATTAATACATATAATCTTGATTATCCAAAAGACAAGCTCGAAGTAATTTTCGCAGTTGCATTTGAGCAAGGTGATATAAATGATGAAACAATAAATGAATATTATGACAATTTCCTTGAGGAAATAAATTTTAAGGATATTACATCAAAGGATGAAGAGCTATATGTTCACTTTATGCAGTTTGATGAAGCAGATATAAAATCGAAAGAAAAATATCTCGATGAGCTGACAAAAAAACTTGAAATGTCTGAATTTTCTTCTGAAGGAATAACCCCCGGGGCAAAATCAAAGATGGATAGTATGTTCAAAGGTGAATCTGAAAATGAACTGCGTGTGTTTGTAACAAAAGACATCGAACGCAAAGGAAAAATTTCGCAGGTTAACCGGACTGTAAAAACTGCAACGGGTGAGATTTTTGTTTTCTCCGATGCAAATTCGATGTTCAATAAAGAATCTTTAACAAATCTCACAAGACATTTCAGAGATAAGTCTGTCGGCTGTGTTGCAGGTGAAAAGAGAGTTAAGACTAACGAGAAATCAACGAGCGGTGAAGGCGAAGGATTGTATTGGAAATACGAATCTTACTTGAAAAAAATGGACTCCGATGTTTATTCCGCAGTCGGCGCAGCGGGAGAAATTTTTGCGGTCAGAAAAGAACTTTGGGGAGAAGGAGCTCAGCATAATGCAATCATCGAGGATTTTGTTTTATCCATGCAGATTGCCGAACGCGGTTATAGAGTTGTATATGAACCGGATGCTTATGCAGAGGAAGACCCGACTTTGAATGTTCAATCAGAATATAAACGTCGTGTTAGAATTGCTGCGGGGGGATTTCAGTCTATTAACTGGTTAAGACCATTACTTAATCCTTTTAAGTTCGGAGTGCTTTCGTTTGAATATATCTCTCATCGTGTTCTGAGATGGGCGGTTGTTCCATTTCTGCTGCCGATTATTTTTTTAATCAATGTCATTCTTACGTTTAATAATTCTTTATTTTATACTTATATTTTATTGCTTCAAATAGTATTTTATGCACTGGCACTTATAGGATATTTTCTGGAACAAAGAAGAATTAAGATCAAAGTTTTTTATCTGCCTTTTGTGCTGACAATGATGAACGTTGCGGCAATTGCAGGTTTTATGAGATATAAAAAAGGCAGACAGAACGTTGTGTGGGAAAAAGTCCAAAGAGTTTAAGCTTACAATAAATAAAATCAAAAAGGAGATTCAATGAATTATGAAGTTACCGAAGAAAATGGAGTAACCATTATCAAGGTAAATCTTAAAAGGGCAACGGTTGACGTAGTTAAAGATTTTAAAAACTTCTTGTTTAATCTTATTGATAACGACCAGAAGAAAAAAATAATTCTTGACCTATCAAACGTTGAATTTGTTGACAGTTCATTTCTCGGAGCTGTTGTCTCCGGCTTAAAAAAAGTAACTGCAATAAAAGGAGACATAAAAGTTGTTGAGTTACAAGCGCCTGTGAGAGCTATGTTTGAATTGACAAGATTATATAAAGTGTTTGAGATTTTTGATAATAAACAGGATGCAATAAACAGTTTCTAAGCATAATCCTAACTACTACTGATGGATAAAATTATTCTATACGTTCCGTCATCAATAGACAATGTGCATTTCGTAAGCGATGTTACCGAATCCTTTGCAAGGTCAATAATCACCTTCGGAAACAAGAAACTGGAAGCTGATTTTATGAATGATGTGAAGCTGATAATGTATGAACTTTTTTCCAATTGTGTTCTCCACGGATATACCGATAACATAAAAGTTACTTACGGACTTGAAGATGAGCATATGATAATCGAGATGGAGATGAAAGGTAAAGGATTTATGATTAAACCCGTCAAAAGTACAAGCGGAGAAGAAATAGATAATTATTACCCTCCTTATCCCCAAAAAATTCACGGTAAAGAATTTATTTTATATAACGACCCTGAAAATCAGGTGTTGTGCAAAGTGCTTGGTGAAAAAGAGTTATTTTTTTTCCATAAAAAAGTTAACTCTGAAGAAGAATCACTTGACAATATTCCGGAACATTACGGCATTTTACTGATAACATCGCTTTCAAAACATTTTTCATATAAAAGAACAAATGAAGGTGTTGATACCTTTTTGTTAAAGAAAAGCGTTAAAGACTTTATATGAAAGCATTCATACTAGCTGCAGGAATCGGTTCAAGATTAGTGCCACTGACTTTGACCATCCCCAAGCCAATGCTTCCGATAGTTAACAAGCCCGCATTAGAGCATATTATTAATCTCTGCAAAAGACATAATATTTCCAAAATAAAAATTAATCTTTTTTATCTTCCTGAGGCAATCGATAAATATTTTAAAGACGGAAAAGAATTCGGCGTAGATATTTCATATTCTATTGAGAAAAAATTGCTTGGAACTGCAGGAGCAATAAAAAGAACAGAAAGTTTTTTTGATGAGACATTTGTGATTTTAAGCGGTGACGGTTTCACGAATATTGATTTAACAGAGATGCTGAAGTTTCATCGCGAGAAAAAAGCCAAAGTTACTATTGCTACAAAAAAAGTCGATGACCCTTCAAAATTTGGTGTAGTTGTTACGGATAAGGAAAATAAAATAATAAGTTTTCAGGAAAAACCAAAGAAAGAGGAAGCAAAATCAAATTTAATTAACACAGGAATTTACATACTCGAGCCTGAAATTATTGGTTTAATTCCTCCAAAAGTTGAATACGATTTTGGTTATCAACTTTTTCCGAAATTGCTTGAATTAAATACACCATTTTATGCTTATCCGACGGATTGCATATGGAGCGACATAGGAAGTTTAAGCGAGTATTGGAAAGTGAATCTCGATGCTGTTTCAGGAAAAGTGCCGGGATATGGGTTCGATGACTTTACGGTTAAGGGAAACATAAAAATTGACCCTTCGACAAAAATAAACAGAAGAGTTTATGAAAACGCAAAGGGAAGCGTTTTAATCGGCAAGAATTGTGAGATACGCGATGGCGTTGAGCTGGTCGGTCCGTTAGTAATTGGTGATGAAGTGTGCATAGATGAAAAAGCAAAAATTCAGGAGTCGGTAATCTTAAGTAATACTTATGTAGGTAAAGATGTTGAGCTGAAAGAATCTGTCGTTAATCAGAATTATCATTTAAGCATCCCAAATAATTTTGGTGTATTCATTGATGATGACAAAGTCTTAATGTCGCATTACATTGTCCCGACAAAGACAAAAATCAATTTATTTTTGATTAATGCAACCGACAGAGTAGTGGCATTTTTTATGCTTTTGATTTTGTCTCCTTTGTTTCTGATTGTCGCAATTTTAATTAAACTTGATTCAAAGGGTCCGGTTTTTTATGTCTCAAAAAGATTAAAATCTCCTGAGATAGAAAAAAAAGGAAGCCACTGGTATGTTTTCTTCAAAGAAAAGCCGGTGAAATATTATGTATTCAGGACAATGTACACCGATGCGGACAAGAGAATTGCAGATTTAAAAAATAAATATGATTCAGGTCCGTTCAGAAAAATAGAAAATGATCCCAGAGTTACAAAGGTAGGAAGGTTTTTACGAAAAACATCTATTGATGAATTGCCGCTATTCTGGAATGTTCTTAAAGGGCAAATGAGTTTAGTCGGAATCTGGGCATTACCGACTTATGAAGCAGATGAATTATTAATTAAAGGTTTAAAAACTTCCGAAGGCGACGGGGAACTTGATTTATCAGATACCGCGCAGGTGCGGTTTCAGGGTAAGCTTGGCTTGGCAGGATTCTGGCAGGCAAGAGGGCGTTCAAATCTCACTGCAGAAGAAAGAGCATTGCACGATACAATGCAGTCCGTAATGGAAAATATTGATTATAAGGATAAGGAATATCTCGGGGAGTATGGTGAGTTTAAAACATATAAAGGTTATTTAAAAGTATTATTCGAAACATTTAAATCTGTTGTGAAGAGAGAGGGAGCAATTTAATGAAAGGAATTGTGCTTGCAGGAGGAGCAGGTTCGAGGATGTATCCTGTTTCAAAAATTTACAGTAAGCAATTAACATTAATTTATGACAAACCGTTGATTTATTATCCATTGTCGATTTTGATGCTTGCAGGAATTACTGACATACTTATCATTTCTAATAAAGAAACCATTCCCTTATATGAGAAACTTTTTGACAACGGGAAGCATTTGGGAATATCAATCAGCTATGCAGTTCAGGATGCACCAAATGGAATTGCTGAAGCATTTATTCTTGGAGAAAAATTCATCGGGTATGACAGTGTAACTTTGATTTTGGGAGACAATATTTTTTATGGACGGCTGGATTTCTTTTATCATGCGTTGAAGAATAATCATGGTGCTACAATATTTGGTTATCAGGTCAATGACCCGGAGAGATACGGCATAGTTGAATTTGATAAGGAAGGAAACGTAATTTCAATAGAAGAGAAACCAGAAAAGCCAAAATCACATTACGCAGTGCCGGGTTTATATATTTATAATAATGATGTTGTTGAAATTACTAAAAGTCTGAAACCATCTGCTCGCGGAGAACTTGAAATTACTGACGTGAATAAGGAATACATGAAAAGAAAAATGCTTCGGGTTGAAAAAATCGGAAGAGGATTAGCATGGCTCGATACGGGGACGCCTCAATCATTGCTTGCGGCATCGAATTTCTTCGGTGTCATTGAGGACAGGCAGGGTTTAAAAGTCGCATGCCTTGAAGAAATTGCTTACAGAAATAATTTTATTGATAGAACACAGCTTGAAAAATTAATTGCCGGCATGCCAAATTCTTTATACAGGTCTTATCTTGAAAAATTTTTAAATGATGTTGGTTAATGAAAATAATCGAAACGAACTTAAAAGATGTTTTGATAATTGAACCGGATGTTTTCAATGATAACAGAGGATTTTTCTTCGAAAGTTATTCCGAGAAAAAATATAGCGAAGCAGGGATGAATGAAAAATTTATTCAGGATAACATTTCAAAGTCAACGAAAGGAACAATACGGGGTTTACACTACCAAATCGGCGAAAATGCGCAAGGAAAGCTTTGCCAGGTGCTGCTCGGAAGAGTGCTTGACGTTGCGGTTGATATAAGATTCGGTTCTCCGACATTCGGACAGCATTATGCAATAGAATTGAATGAAGAAAATCATAAACAAATCTGGATACCAAAAGGATTTGCTCATGGGTTTTCAGTTTTATCCGATGAGGCAATTTTTATGTACAAATGCACAGCATATTACAGTAAGAAAGATGAACGAAGCATAATTTTCAACGATGAAGATTTGAACATTGATTGGAAAGTTGAAGCATTAAATCTTTCAAAGAAAGATTCTGAATCAAAAAAATTCAAAGAAATAGAAAAAGATTTTTATTTTAACTGATAATTAAATAAAAAACAGATATTTTTGTGAACAAACTACAGGATATAGCTAAAATATGAATTTAGGAATTATTGGAACCGGATATGTCGGGTTAGTATCCGGAACTTGCTTTGCAGAAATGGGTAATCAGGTCTTGTGCATTGATAACTCGCCAGAAAAACTAAAGAAGCTAAGAAACTCAGAAGTTACAATATATGAGCCCGGACTTGAGCTTTTGTTTCATAGAAACATAGAAAAGAAAAGGTTAACCTTTTCTGATGACCTTAAGAAAGCTGTCAAGGAATGCGAGGTTATTTTTCTTTGTTTGCCGACCCCGCAAGGTGAAGACGGTTCGGCTGATTTGCAATATGTTATGAAAGTAGCCGATGACATCGGAAAGATAATGGCTGATGAAAAAATTAAAGATTTTAAAGTAATAGTTAATAAAAGCACTGTTCCTGTTGGAACAGCAGGCAAGGTTGCCGGTGAAATAAGCAAGCACGGAATTAATAACTTTGCGATTGTATCTAATCCGGAGTTTTTGAGAGAAGGTTATGCTGTTGAGGATTTTATGAAGCCGGACAGAATCGTAATCGGAAGCAGTGATAAAAAAGCTCTTTCAATAATGAAAGAGTTATATGAGCCGTTTGTCCGTCAGGGGAATCCAATAATTGAAATGGATACCGCAAGCTCGGAGGTAACAAAGTATGCAGCAAATTCATATCTCGCGATGAGAATTACATTTATGAATCAGCTTGCTAATTTTTGTGAACAGACAGGTGCAAACATAGACCTCATAAGAAAAGGAATGGGTGCGGACAATCGTATTGGTAAAAGGTTTTTGTTCGCAGGAATCGGTTATGGCGGTTCTTGTTTCCCTAAAGATGTTAATGCTTTAATAAAAACATCGATGGAAAATGATTCCGAGATGACATTGCTGACTGAAGTTGATAAGGTAAATAAAAAACAGAAACAGGTTCTTGTTGAAAAAATAATGAAGTATTACAACGGCAACATCAAAGGAAAACATTTTGCAGTGTGGGGACTTGCGTTTAAACCCAATACAGATGACATGAGAGAAGCTCCTTCAGTAGTTATTATAAATGAGCTTTTAAAGAATGGCGCAACGATTTCTGCGTATGACCCTGCGGCGAATGAAACTGCAAAGTTTTATCTGAAAGATACAATAAAATATATGGATAACGAAATGGATGCTTTAAAGAATGCAGATGCTTTATTAATATTGACAGAATGGAATGAATTCAGGAATCCCGATTTGGAAGATGTTAAAAGAGATTTAAAGTCACCGTTGATATTTGACGGAAGAAACATTTTTGCTCCTGAAAAAATGAAGGAAGCCGGCTTTACTTATTACAGTATCGGCAGAAACGCTCAATTGTAAAATTGAAATTGCAAAACGAAATTTAAAAAAATATGAAGTTTTACTTTACTGTCTTTATTGTTTTTTTGTTTTGTGCAAATACCGCATTTTCTCAATTGGATACCAATAAAATCATTCCCCCAAATCCACCTATCACAGATACCGTTGCTTACCTTGTTAATATTGCATGGCTAAATAACCCTATGCCGCAGACATACAGGAGTAAAAAAGTTCAGGCGGAGGAAGAACTTCATCAATCAAAATGGTCATGGCTGGATGCAATTAACTTTGCGTATCTTTTTGATCCGAGCGTAACAAGCACAACAACAAATTCACAGGATAAATCACAGAGATTCGGGGTCGGTTTAACGGTAAATCTTGGAATGCTTTTCAGAGTTCCGAGTGTGATAAGACAGTCTGAGGAAGAAGTAAAAATTGCAGATGCGAATTTAATGACTCATAGATTATACATAAGAACCCAAGTAATTCAAAGGTATTGGGTATTTAAACAAAATATTTCGATGCTCAGAATCAGAACGGATGCTATGAATGACGTGCAATCGTCATTAGTGCTTGTGAGATACAGATATGAAAACGGCGAGGTAACACTTGAACAATATAATTCTGCATTAACCGCATATACAGACAGCCAGGAAAAGCAGATTGTATCGCTTTCGGAAATGTATTCGAGTAAAGCTGCACTCGAAGAAATTTTAGGCAAACAATGGGAGGAAATATTTAAATAATGGATTTAATACACTTCATAAAAGTTTTATTGAGAAGAAAGCTATTGTTGATTGTTCTGCCGTCAATTGCAGTAATCATAACATATCTTCTTGTAAAAAATCTTCCTGATGTTTATAAGTCGTCTGCTCAGCTTTCAACAGGCATAACAGACGAGACAAAACTCTCTCTTACAACAGAAGGTCAGGCAATACAGCAATTCGACATTCAGAATAAATTCGGCAACTTGATTGAGTTGATGAACTCAAAAAAAGTTGTTGATTTAGTTGGTTACAAATTATTGCGGCATGATTTAACCAGCTCTCCTCCATTCCGCGAGCCGAGCAAGTTAATGCAGACTTTAAATCAGGAAGCAAAGAATAATGTTATCAGAATTTTAAATGAAAAAATTGATTCAATGGCTTCCCTGACAAATGCTATTGAAGATGAAAGAGGAATTATTGCGCTTCTTGAAAGCATGAAGTATGATTATTCTGCATTGTATAACAAATTAAAAATAAACAGGGAAGGAACAAGCGATTTTATTAAAATTGAATTTGAATCCGAAAACCCTGACCTGTCTGCTTATGTAGTAAACGAGGAAGTTACAGAGTTTATAAGATATTATAAGCAATTAACTGCAGTAAAAAGTGATGCAACTATTAATTTCTTTGCGGATTTATCCGAGCAAAAGAAAAAAGAACTTGATGAAAAAGTCGATGAACTGAAAAGGTACAAAATGGCGAATGGGGTTATCAATCTTTATGAACAGACAAAATCATTAGTTGACCAGAAGGCAGAGCTTGAAATTGCAAGGGAAGAGGAAAACAAAAAAATTCCTGCTCTTCAGGAAGCAATAAAATTAATTAATAATAAATTTACAAATAAAGATAAATTATATTACGAAGCAAACTCAAGAACGTATAATGCGCGAATCGTTGAACTTAAAGATAAGATTAAAAGACTAACCGATGATTTAATTACTCAGGGATATACTAACCAGGCACTAAAGGATGAAATTGAAGCAACCAAAAAACAGCTTGAGGTTGAAATTGTAAGCGGTGCTGATGATTTTCTGCTCGACCCTAACACCTCAAAGAATGAACTTGTAACTCGAAGAATAGGATATGAAGTTGATCTGGAAATTGCAAGATACAGCACCAAGTCGATGGACAAAGAACTTGCAAGGTTGGATGCTCAGGTTCAAAGTTACGCCCCTAAGGAAGCCGAAATAGCTGCATATGAAAGAGAGATTCAGGTTGCATCAGATGTATATCTAATGGTTTTGAACCGTCTCAATCTTTCAAGATTCGATACAATGAATCTTGGAAATTCATTAAAGCAAACCGAATACGGCGAACCGGCAAATAAGCCGGAAGCATCAAAAAAGATGCTTACGGTTATACTTGCTGGAGTAGTTAGTCTTTTAATGACGGTAATTTTAATTTTCGTAATCGAATATTTAGACCAGACAATAAAAAGTCCTGCGCATTTTCTCAAGCTTACGAATATTGAACTTCTTGGAACTTTGAACCGTCTTAAAAAATCTCAGATAAATTTAAGAGAGTTATTTAGTGACAGAGAACTTGACGGAGATTCGGAATTGTTTAAACAGTTATTGAGGTCATTGAGATTTGAAATACTGAAAAAATTGAATGGCAAAAGAATAATTCTTGTAACAAGCACCGAAAAAGGTGCAGGCAAATCTCTTATAATTTCCTGTCTTGCATACTCTCTGGCGCTGATTAATAAAAGAGTATTATTAATTGATACAAATTTCTCTCATCCTTCGTTGACCTCAAGCTTTAATGCTTCACCTGTGTTTGAAGAATATCTTGAAGAAACTTTACCCGCAGATAAAGTGATTTCAAGAACAACAATGGGAAATATCGATATTGCAGGCAGCAAGGGAGGTTCATATTCTCCGGATGAAATTGGAGGAATCGATAATCTAAATAAAAAGATTCATGAGCTTGCTAAAGGTTATGACATAGTTTTTATGGAAGGTGCGGCATTAAATAAATATTCTGATTCAAAAGAGCTCTCGAATATTTCCGATGCAGTAATCTCAGTATTCTCTGCAAATAATGTCATTGAAGAGTCGGATAAAAACTCAATTGAAATTCTTAATTCAATGGATCCTAAATTCATCGGGGCAATTTTGAATAATTTATCGACTGAATATATTGAAGAAATTTACGGGGATTTTTACAAGAAACGAAGCTGGGCAAGAAGGGTTACTAAAAGCATCATCAAAAGAAACCTTTCTAAAAAGAAGTTGAAGGATACATCCGTCTCTTAAAATTATTTTTAATCTTTAACTTATGGGGGTTCTCTCCGTTTTATTTTATGCTGTCCAGATTTTAATTCTATTTTTTTTATTATTCCCTTTCCTCAGTGTCATACTATCTCTGTTATTTAGAAAGCCGCGCTTAAAAAACAAAATAAATCAAAAATTTGACTTTGGTTTAATCATTACTGCCTATAAAGAAACCGAAATAACACTTCCTTTAGTCGATTCATTACTCAAGCAAAACTATGATAATTATCTGATATATCTTGTCGCAGATGAATGCGACGTATCTAAGCTGAAATTTGATGATGAAAGAGTCGTTGTTCTTAAACCAGAATCCAAGCTTGGTTCGAAGATTAAATCTATTCTTTATGCTATTGATAACTTCAAAAGACAGCATCAGTATGTAACGATTTTTGATCCTGATAATCTTGCCCACCCGAAATTTTTAGGAGTTACCAACAAATTTCTGAACAACGGATATAAAGCAGTGCAGGGACGAAGAGCTCCAAAAAATTTAGATTCGATTTATGCATGTCTCGATGCAATGAGTGAATATTACTATAATTATCTTGTGAAATATTTGCCATATAAAATTCGCTCGTCAGCTACGATTGCAGGCTCGGGAATGACAATTGAAACGGAACTCTATCTCAATAATCTGAGAAAGCTTGAAGAAGAAAACGCCAAGGGCGGAGTAATAGTTGCGGAGGATAAAATTCTTCAGGCGGATTTGGTTGAAGACGGAAACATTATTGCGTTTGCGCGTGATGCAATTGTTTATGATGAAAAAGTTTCAACGGCGTCACAGGTGGAAAGACAAAGAACACGATGGATTAATTCTTATTTTCTTTATGCAAAAACTGCCGCAAGCATAATGCTGAAAGGTCTGTTCAGCCTTAACTGGAACAAGATGTATTTTGGTTTAAGCACCCTCATACCGCCATTATTCATTTTGATATTGATGACATTTTTTTTCACGGCACTAAATTTCTTTTTAAATTTTGATTTCTTTTTAATTTTTGCGGGAGCATTTACAGTATTCGTGTTGAATATTTTCTTTGTTCTTGCATTAAGCAGGGTTGAACCGCAAGTATGGAAATCAATCTGGGGTATTCCATTGTTTATGTTCAATCAGATTCTTGCACTTTTCCGCATCAAGCGTTCAAACAAAGAATTTATGGAAACCGTCCATACTAAATATTTAACAATTGATGAAGTGCTTGCCGATAAAAAAATCAGAATGGATGGAAAAATCAGGATACTTGCAACAATAAGACAGGGCGATTACGGCGGAGGTGAAACCTATCTTTACAATCTTGTTACCCAAATAGATAAAACCAAATATGAACCCTATATATTGAGTTTTACCGAGGGTAATATGATTAATCAGCTTAAAGAAAAAGGTTATAACACCTTTATAATTAAAACCATTAAGCCATTTAATTTTTTTATTTACAGCAGGGTCAAAAAAATTTTGGAACGTGAAGGCATTGACATCCTTCATATTCACGGAACGCGGGCAGGAACTAATTCACTTATACCTGCCATGTGGAGTAAAAAAAAAAGAATATATACCGTTCACGGATTTTCATTCCATTCGGGGATAAATATGCTTTCATATAAACTCAGACAGATTTCAGAGAGGTTTCTAATTAAAAACTCAAATTTGACAATATGCGGCTCTCATAATGATATTAACGTCGGCAAGAGTTTGTATGAGGACGGAGATTTTGAGTTGATATATAACAGTATAAATGCGGAAGAATATAAGCCGTTTGATTCGGATAACAGCTATCGAAAATGTCTGGGCTATAACGAAACTGATTTTATTGTATGCTTCATAGCAAGATTTACATATCAGAAAGCCCCTGAGACTTTTGTGAAAGCAATACCTGAAGCCATTAAGAAATATCCTGAAATAAAATTTATAATGTTCGGGGAAGGTGAGTTAAAAGAAAAATGCATTAAGCTTGCTGAGAAATTGAACATCGGAGATTCATTAAAGTTTATGCCGTTCACGAATGATGTCAAAACTGTTCTGAATGCAATTAATGTTTTTGTTTTGCCGTCACTGTGGGAGGTAATTCCGCTTGGGCTGCTTGAAGCGATGTCGATGGAAAAAATCTGCATTGCTACGGATATACCCGGAACTAATGAAGCATTGATAAATAATTATAACGGATTATCCATACCTGTGCATAATCATAGTGCTTTGTCTGATAGTATTTTAAAAGTTTATACCGATAAAAAGTTAGCTAATATGTTTTGTGAGAATGCAAGAAAGACAGTTTTGGAAAAATTTGACATAAATGTGCTTGTCAGAAAAAATGAGGAAGCGTATGATGAAATTTATAATTCTTGACAAGAGTTAATGGCATTTGCAAAAGATTCATATTGGTTGAAATCTGGAATATATACAGTTCTGCAAAGAGTAACGACTTTGCTGACAGGATTCGGAAGTTTTTATATTTTAGTGCGTATGCTTCCCAAAGAACAAATGGGGGAGTATGCATTGTTCCTTACAGTGACGGCATTAATTGAGGTAAGCAAGAACGGGCTGATACAAAACGCTCAAATAAAGTATAGCGCATCAGCAACTCCGGAAGAGTATCCGAAAATCTTGAGCGCTTCGTTCTCTTTGAATTTATTAATTGCTTTGATTTTAGTTGCCGGGTTATTTATTGCTGCAAAACCTTTGAGCATCCTTTGGAGCTCTCCGTCGCTTGAACCGATGTTTTATTTATATGTGATAACTACTTTAGTACTTGTTCCTTTTTATCAGTTTAATTTTATTCAGCAGGCGAATCTGGATTTTAAGGGAATTTTTTACAGCAGTCTTGTAAGGCAGGGTTTATTTTTCACGGGAATATTAGTAGCATTGATAATCGGTTATCAAATTGAGTTAACAGAAATTGTATGGCTTATGACTGCGGGGGCTTTACTTGGAACATTAACATCATATCCATTTGTAAAAAAGTTTTTCAGGATTTCAAAAAAGATAGAGTGGAATTGGGTGAAAAAATTATTTCATTATGGTAAATATGTTTTCGGAACTAATATCAGCTCGATGATTTACACAAGCGTTGACCAGATGATGTTGGGTATTTTATTAGGACCTCCATCTGTTGCAGTGTTTAATGTTGCTCAGCGTGTAACAAACTTTGTTGAAGTTCCGTTGTCGTCTGTTTCGGCAATTGTATTCCCGCAAAGTGCAAAAAGAATCGAAACTGACGGCAAAGAAGCG
Source organism: Ignavibacteria bacterium (assembly GCA_036262055.1). Classification (NCBI taxonomy): domain Bacteria; kingdom Pseudomonadati; phylum Ignavibacteriota; class Ignavibacteria; species Ignavibacteria bacterium. The sequence continues at coordinate 573,927 of DATAJP010000003.1, read as the reverse complement.
GTATGTTATTTATATGAACGTTCGGTCGGACTCTTACTTGCAATGATTTTACCCGTTACGATTGTTACTCTTTTATTTACAAAAGAAATAATAATCATAATTGCGGGCGAACAGTATTTAAGCGCAGTTCCAATATTGCAAGTAATTATTCTTGCAACACTGTTGCAACCTTTCGGGAGACAATTTGGGGTTGTGATGGACTCAATCGGGAAGCCGAGAGTAAATTTTATTCTGCTTGTAATTATAATGCTTGTAAATATTTTATCGAACTATTTATATATTTCTTATTTCGGATTAATAGGTGCGGCGTTCGGAACGTTCACAGCTCTGGTAATATTTTTGATTATTAATCAGATAATTCTTAAAAGAGAAATCGGAGTAAAAACGCATCACACATTTATTTATATGTATAGATTTTATATCGATGGCTTTAATATGGTGCTGAATAAACTTTTTAAAAGAAAAAATCACAATAAGGATTAAGTTGAACGATATAATAAAAGGAAGAGATATTGTTGTTACGGGGCTTCAGGCGTGGGATAATGCCATTGGCAGCAACTGCATTAATATTGCACTTGAGTTTGCAAAGCAAAATCGTGTGTTGTATGTTAATTCTCCGCTTGATACAATAACGGTATTGAAGGGAAAGAATGATGAAAAAGTTCAGAAACGGCTAAGAATAATTGATGGTCAGGAAAAAGATTTGGCAAAAGTTGGTGAGAATATATGGGAATTTAATCCGAGAAAAAAAATAAAATCAATTAATTGGATAAAATTCGACTGGCTTTTTGATTTTTTTAATAAAAGAAATAATGCAATTTTCACTAAAGAAGTTAAACGGGCAATGGATAAGCTTGGATTTAAAAATATTATTTTGTTCAATGACAGCGATATGTTCAGAAGTTTTTACTTTCAGGAATATTTGAAACCCGAGGTCAGCATTTATTACAGCAGGGACAATCTGATTGCTGTTGATTATTGGAAAGCTCACGGAATAAGAATTGAAGCGGAGCTAATAGAAAAATCAGATGCTGCCGTTGCGAATTCGACTTATCTTGCTGACTACTGCAGACAGTTTAATAAAAATTCTTTTTATGTCGGGCAGGGATGCGATTTAAGTTTGTTTGATAAAAATCTGATTAAGGAAGAGCCTAAGGATTTAAAAGACATTCCGCATCCGAGAATCGGGTATGTCGGTGCTATATTTACTTTGAGATTAGACATTGATATATTGAGTTACATTGCAAAAACAAAACCCGATTGGCAGATTGTTTTAGTCGGACCTGAAGACGATGGATTTTTAAACAGCGAGTTACATGGAATGAAGAACGTTCATTTTTTTGGTTCGAAAGACGGAAGCTTGCTGCCATCATATATAAATTATTTTGATGTTTGCATCAATCCGCAATTACTGAACGAGGTTACAATTGGAAATTATCCTCGCAAAATTGATGAATATCTTGCAATGGAAAAACCAACTGTTGCAACAAAAACGGTCGCAATGAGCATTTTTGCAAACCATACTTATCTTGCCGAAACAAAAGAAGAGTATGTAAAACTTATTGAACTTGCATTAAAAGAAGATAATGAAGAAAAAGGAAAAGCGCGAAGAGAGTTTGCATCATCGCATACGTGGGAAAATAATGTTAAGGAAATTTACAAAGCCATTAACCTTGTGTATGAATTGAGAGGTAAAAAATAATATGGGCTTAAAGGAAAAATTAGATTCAAATCCGGGAATGAAAAAACTTGCTCACAAGATGCTTATTCCTAAGGGACAGGCGCGTCCCCGCTTATGGGTTAAATGGTTTGTAAATCCTTTTAAGCACAAAAAAGGGAAGGGCTCGAAGATTTGCAGTATGACTCGAGTCGATGTTTTGCCTTTTAATAAATTTGAATTGGGAGATTATTCAACTATAGAGGATTTCGCAACGGTGAATAATGGTGTCGGTGATGTGATAATAGGAAGCAGAACAAGAATCGGATTGGGGAATGTGATTATTGGTCCTGTGAAAATCGGAAATAACATTATGTTTGCGCAAAATATTGTGCTGTCCGGATTGAATCATGTTTATGAAAACCCGGATGTTCCAATACTCGACCAGCCGGTTACGACTGCTGAGATTGTTATCGAAGATGATTCATGGATTGGCGCAAACTCTGTTATTGTTGCGGGTGTAACAGTTGGGAAGCATTCGGTTGTTGCCGGCGGAAGCGTGGTAACAAAAAATGTCCCGCCATATTCTATTGTCGGCGGTAATCCAGCTAAACTATTGAAGCAGTATAATTTTGAAACCAAACAATGGGAAAAAGTTCTGACTAAATAATATGAAACCAAAAGTAAATAAAAAGAAAATTAAAACCGAAGAGGAGCCGTTGTCACCGCAGGATAAGCTTCGGGAAAATCTTGCAATCGGGTTGTGCTTCTTGACATGTTTTGGGTTATTTATAAAAATTTTATTTTTTTAAATGACAGGTTCGAATGTTGACGTTTCGATTATTATTGTAAGCTGGAATACGAAAGCTTTATTGCGAAATTGTCTGAAGTCGATTTATGATGAAGCAAAGAAATATTCTTTTGAGATAATCGTTGTTGATAATGATTCTCCTGATAAATCAGCTGACATGGTTGCGGAAGAATTTCCGGAAGTAATACTGATTGCAAATAAAACAAACAACGGCTTTGCTCCTGCAAATAACCAGGGAATTGAAATTGCAAAAGGAAAAAATATTTTATTGTTAAATCCTGATACGATTGTTATTGAAAACGCAATAGATAAAATGCTCGATTATATTTTTGCAAATCAACACAGAGGAGTTGGAATTTTAACATGCAAGCTGTTGAATGATGATTTATCACTTCAAAAATCCGTGAACAGTTTTTTTAATTTATGGCGTTCATTTATAGAGAACAGATTCTTTGCAGATTTTTTAAGTAAATACAGCACTAAGAATGCGTTTATGTCGTTCTGGGACCATAATGAAGAACGTGAAATTGATTGGGCATACGGAGCTGTTCTTTTATACACGCGTGAAGTTGCAGATAAAGTCGGGATGCTTGATGATAAATTCTGGATTTATGCAGAGGAGATGGATTTTTACATGAGAGTGAAGAAGGCAGGGTTTAAAGCAGTGTTCCTGCCTGATGTTGAGATTATTCATTATGGAAAATCAAGCTCGCGTCAAAGAAGAGCAGAAATGTTCATTCAGAATTATAAAAGTTTTTATTTGTTTCTGAAAAAACATTACTCATTGATGACTTATTACTTATATAGATTGAGAACTTATGTTTATATGTTTTTGTGGATAGCAAAATATTCGCTAATGTTTTTGATTCACAAGCTGACAGGTAAATCAACCGAAGAAGATAAAAATCAGCTTGAAGTTTATACTAAAACTTTAAAATGGCATTTTAGCGGTGCAAGTTTTATAAAAGTTTCATAAAATAAATGAAAGATTTTACAGTCAAAATAGGAACAGGTTACGAAGATTTATCTTTATATGATAAAGCTAAGAAATGGCTTCATGAGAGAATTGTACTTGAAAGATTATTTAACTGGTTCGGGATTTTAATTCTTCTTGCGCTGACTGTTCTTACGAGTGTTGCAATAGGCAAAACAGGATTTGAAGTTTCAGTCGCTCTCACAATTTTGATAATTGGTGTTCCTCTTGCGTTTGCATCGTTATTTAATTTGCGCGTCGGGGTTGTTATAGCAATAATTACATCTTTTTTTGTACTTGGAGTAAAACGTCTTGCAGGTGATGTTCAGCTTGGCGTTCTGATGGACGTTTTGATTGTGATTTTGTTTTTTGGAATGTTCATTAAACAGATACATGAAAAAGATTGGTCTTTCGCGGATAATCCAATCAGCAAAATAATTTTAATATGGATTTGCTATAATTTGTTTCAGGGAGGAAATCCGAGCTCCGAGTCCACAATGGCATGGCTATATACAATAAGAAGCGCGGCGGGAATTATGGTATTTTATTTTATGCTGATGTATGCAATCAATTCCAAAAAATTCATTACTATTCTTATTTATCTCTGGATTGGTTTAGTGATGCTTGCCACCATTTACGGCTATATTCAGGAATTTGTGGGGCTTGCGCCGTTCGAGATGAGATGGGTAATGGAAACCTCAGAGCGGTATGCGCTTTTATATCAGGCAGGAAAATTTAAAAAGTTTTCTTTTTTCAGTGACCCGCTTGTGTTCGGGTTTACACTTGCGTTCACGAGTATGCTTTGTTTTGTGCTTGCAACGGGACCTATTTCTCGATTTAAAAAAGTTATGTATATTTTGATGGGAATATTTATGCTATATGGTATGCTTTTTTCAAGCACACGCGCAGCGTTTATTCTTCCTGTTGCCTCTTTGTTGTTTATTACAATAATTACATTAAATAAAAAATTAGTGATATTTGGGTTAGGAACGATTTTCATTGGCATCATTCTACTGCAAATACCTTCAAGTAATCCTGAGCTTGTAAGATTTCAATCAGCTTTTAGTCCGGCTGATGACCCGTCATATCAGGTGCGAGTAAAAAACCAGGCATTCATTCAGCCGTATATACAGACTCATCCGTTCGGCGGAGGAATGGGTGCCACAGGTGAATGGGGCAAGAAATTTTCGCCATGGTCTCCGCTTGCAAATTTCCCTCCTGACAGCGGATATATAAGAACCGCTGTTGAAATGGGATGGGTGGGATTGTTTTTACAATTGTTGATGATCTTTATTGTGTTGTATGTCGGTATAAAAGATTATTTCAGAATCAGAGATAAGTTATTAAAGAGTTATGCTTTGGGGATGCTTACGGTCATATATTGTCTTGCCCTCGCGAATTTTCCGCAGGAAGCAATAGGGCAGTACCCAATAAGCTTACTTTTCTTTGTTGCTATAGCGATTGTAAATAAATGCCGTCAGTTTGATGAAGCAAGACAGCAAAAACTTTAAATAAAGCGTAATGGATTTTACAGTTCCGGCATGGGTTAAGCGATGTTTGTTTGAGTATAAAGGCGTTGACGGATTATCAAAGGAATTTTATAAAGATATTTCCGAACGATTTAAAAAATTTCATCCGGAAAATCCTGATGTTTCAATTGTTATACCTGCATGGAACGAAGAAGATAATCTCGCGGGTACTCTAAATTCATTATCTTATATTGAGAGCCCGCATAAAGTTGAAATTATTGTTGTGAACAACAACTCAACCGACAAAACTCAGGAACTGCTCGACAGGTGCGGAGTAAAATCTTTTTTTCAGCCGGTTCAAGGTATTAGTTTCACCAGGCAGATGGGGCTTGAGAAAGCAAAAGGAAGAATTATTCTTTGCGCCGATTCGGATACATTATATCCGCCGACTTGGGTTGATGGTTTTGTAGAAACTCTTGCAAACCCGGAGGTAACTTGCGCTTATGGAAAATATTCTTTTATTCCGCCTCCCAAAACCTCACGGTTTACAATGGCGGTTTACGAAATGATTACAAATACATTATTTGCTCTGAGAAGACGCAGAAGAAATTATCTTAATGTTATGGGATTTAATTTCGGATTCAGAAAATCTGACGGATTGAAAGTCGGAGGATTCAATCTTGAAAGAACAATCTGGGAAGATGGATGGATGGCAATGAAGCTTGGGGAAATAGGAAAAATTCAAGTTATCAAATCGGATAAATCAAAAACATGGACGCTTGCAAGAAGATTAATCATAGATGGCGGTTTAAGAAAATCATTTATAAAAAGAATTAAAAAAGAAAGCACCAGAATAGGAGAATATATTTTCAAGAAAGAAATTAAGTATTAACAAATATTGTTAATATTGGTATGAAAATATTAAAAACGGATTTCAGTGTTCCTGAATGGATAAAGGAACACTTTATTAAGTTCGAACGTATTGAAAAACATAACACGGAATTTTATGATTTTTTGCGAAATAAATTAAAGCGGTTTAACTCTGATAATCCGGAAGTTTCAATTGTAATACCTGCTTGGAATGAAGAAAAAAATCTTTTAAGAACATTAAGTTCTCTATCAAAATTGGAAACAAATTATGAGACTGAAATTATAGTAATAAATAATAATTCAACTGACAAGACTCAATATATACTGGATAAGCTTGGAGTGAAATCATTTTTTCAGCCGGAGCAAAGCATAAGCCTGACAAGACAAATGGGTTTAGAAGTGTCAAAAGGCAAATATCATTTATGCGCTGACTCTGATACCATATATCCTACTACGTGGGTCGATGAATTAGTTGACGCTTTAAAAAACCCGGATGTAACTTGCGTATATGGTGAATATTCATTCGTTCCGCATGAAGGAATGACACGCAGACAATTGGCAGCGTATGAAATATTTTCAAATCTTCTATTTAAATTGCGGCGAAAGCGCAGGGATTTCTTGAATGTTATGGGATTTAATTTTGCTTTCAGAAAAGAAGACGGACTGAAAGTTGGTGGATTTAATACCGGAAGAAAATTCTGGTCTGACGGATGGATGGCAATGCAGCTCGCTCAAATAGGACAGATTAAATTATTAAAAACAGAAAAAACTAAAGTCTGGACAGTACCAAGAAAAATGGTGAAAGACGGAGGAATCATAAGAACAATTTTTAAACGGCTTGGAAGAGAAAAAACAAAGATTACAGAATATGTTTTTCGCAAGAAAGTAAAACACCATCATCCTATTAATTAATGAAACCGATTACCAGCGAATTATTGAATAGATATTATTATTTTATTGTAGGGCTATAATGATGTTTACTCGGTAATGTAAAAGAAATCAGTATAAAAACATAACTTTATGGACAAAAAAATTCCATTATAAATTATACAATAATTTGCAATTTTTAGTGGAATAATGATTTAGCAAAATATTATTCCCAAAGAAGTTTGGAAATAAATTAAAACCCCTGAAAAAATAAATTAAAAATGAAATTTACATGAAGAAATATACCCTTTTTGTTTTTTTAATTTTATTTGTTTTAGGGATTAACAAAGAAACACTCGCCTCAGGTATCGGGACAAAGTTTCAGATATATGTTCCTCCAAATGCATATTCCAGCAGCCGTTATGTTCAAATATATATTACCGCTACAAGTGATTCCACCTACATTACACTAACAGACGATAATGCAGATGGTGACAATGATGATTCATTTACGGGAATGCTCAGACATGGTGAGACTTATCTGCGGTTTATTAAAGACGGCACGGTTAATGATGACCAAGGCGGAAAAGAAGACGGAGATTATTTTGTAATTACAGCAACAAAGCCTGTCATTGTCGGTCAATATACTAAGTCCGAAAATTCTCATGACTTCATTCCTTCCATCAACAACACTATGAAAGGAAATTTCTTTAAAATTTTTACCCCGGTATCTACAAATAAGCTTGACATAAATGCTTTTGTATATCAGGATAATACAACAATATACTTGTATGATATATCGGCAAATACCCAGACTTCTACAGGCATTGCGAGAGTTAATCTAAATAATCCCCCCCAGGTTTTCAGCATAACATTGAATACAAAACAAGATTTAATCAATGTATCCTCTTCCATAGGAAGAAACAAATTAGTAAACGGCAAAAGTTATCTTTTATATGCCAATAAACCGGTAACAGTCCAGATTGGTTCACTTAACGGAGCAACAAGAGACGGCGGAAGTTTTGTACCGGGGACGAACGGTTCAACGCTTGACAATTTTTATTATTTCGGGATACCAGCAGAAAAAAGCAATGAACAGGAACTAAGAATTGTAAGTTTTAATAATGGTGTAAATGTTAAAGTTGATCAATTAAGCAGCGGCAACTGGGTTAATTTCGGAAATTATAATCTTAGCCAATATCAGAATGCAAATTGGATTTCCACAAGTCAGATAAGTCTGTTTAGAGCAACAGTAACCGGAGGTAAGGTTACTATTTTTGAAGGAAATGACCTTGAAACCGGCTCTGATGGGAAGTCGGATATGTATAATTTTGCTCCTTCAAACAAAGGTGACCAGGCAGCAACTTATTTTAATGTATGGCTTCCTTATCCCGGTGACCAGCGCAGCTGCAGAGACCCCTTTACGGGAGCAAATTTTACGGCACTTTGGTCGCATATTTTTGTTTATTCGGCATATAATACAGCAGTAACTTTTAAGGATGTGCCGACTAACGGAGGTATTATAGATACAAGCTTCACAGTTGATGCCGGAAGATATAAGGATTTTAAAGTTAATACAACAAAGTATGCATCTTTGACATCGGGTTCACGCCAACCTTACATTGCGATAACATCGACTCAGCCAATAGTAGCATCGGTTACAAACTGGTATGACAGCTGGATGTCTTATGCAACAGAGGTTATTCCAAATAGTGTAACAATGGGTTCTGATTTTAATGTTGACTCTGTTTATTCCGGTTCAAATGCTATTCTAACGGGGTATGCATATAATGACGGTTATACTTTTACGACAAGAAAACTAACAATAAATATACCCGACGGATTTAATTATGTTACTTCCAATTTAAATACTCCGTCACAGGGAAATTTAGGACAGGGGACTGTTGCCAATTTAGGAGATGGAGAAAAGTCAGTAACCTGGCAAGGATTTAATTTTAATTTATTTGACAGTGTTAAATTCAGTCTTACCGTAACAGCAAACAGCTTATATGCGAACGGTTCTGCGATACAAAGCGGAACTACATTTCAGTTTCCATCAGCTTTCAACGGAATAAGCGGAACCGACACCATAAATGCGCAAACTGCTTCAGGCATTAAGGTTAAAAATAGTAATTCATACGCAGAAATAACAAAATACATTGTTGCATTTGAGGATTTGAAAAACAGCGCATGGAACGATTGGGAAGTTAATGACTGGGTATCATCGATTATTCAATCCGTGGAAGCAGATTCCCTCAATAGGATAAAAAGAATAGTTTTTAATTATGAAGCGCTTGCAAGAGGCTCTTCGTTTAATCATACATTTTACCAGAAGGTAAATATTCTCGGTAACTCAACTGTTTCATTAACAGTTTATGATACGCTTGGAAATGTTAAATCGGATTTAAGCTTTTCAAACCAGGCAAGAAGCGGAGCATTTACAACAACTATTTTTCCTTCAACAAAACAGGCGCTCCCCCCGGCAACAGGGCAATTTTCAACCAATACATACAGCGGACAAAATTGGGTTGTCAAAGGATATACAGCAAAGCTTGAGATTATTTTAAATAATACTTTAAATACTTTATCATCGATTGTAGCCTCAACATTTGACCCTTATATAATAACTGAGTTCGGAAATGAAATTCATATCGCATCCATTGCAGGTCTCGCAGGAAATACACAGAATGTAGATAATAATGTTGTTATGAATACTCCATTATATGGATATTTCCTTGATTTAGGGTACAAACTTCCATATGACTGGAGATGGCCGCTTGAAGGTCCTGCTTATCCGATATGGGTAGCATATCCTCAGTTTGAAGAATTTATCATAAGCGGACAGTTTCTGAATCAGGACTGGTATGATTATCCGGATACCACAAAAGTCTGGAATAAAAGAATTGTTGAAAATGATGATGTAAAATATGCATCAACATTTAATGTGCAGACCGATATGAATAAAAGCCGATTTGAAGAACATTCTTTAAGTTCTTCGGTTTTCATTGATACTCTCGACAAATTTTTCGGCTCACCTAAGTTAGTTGATTTAGATAATAATGGAACTCTTGAAGCTTTGGTAGGTTGTGTTGATTCGCGGTTTTATGCTTTCAATTCAAACGGTGATGTAATGCCGGGATTCCCCGTGCCGACTGCAGGAATTATCCGGTCAACGGCTGCGGTAGACACATCATATGCCCCCGGAATTAAAGCAATTATATTTGGTTCCGATGATGGAAAATTATACGGGGTAACTCAGGTCGGAAAATCTTTACCTGGTTTTCCGGTAAATACTGACGGTGCAATTAAATCTTCTCCGGCAATTGTTGATTTAAGAAATGACGGGAATAAATACATTGTTGCATATTCAGGTAACGGTAAGTTATTTGTGTTTGATATGCAGGGGCGAACTCAACCGGGATTTCCAAGACAGCTTCAGAAAACATTTGATACATTCGGAAGTTTGTTAATTTTGCCATCTCCTGCAACTGCAGATTTATTTAATGACGGTTCAAGAGAAATCATTGTCAGTACTATTGACAGTTCATTATTTGTTATTTCAAACACAGGCAGTGATTTATCGGGGTTTCCTTTAAAACTTGATAATATCATTTATGCTTCACCCGTTGTATCGAAGTTTAGGGATAATTCAAATAAAATTATAATTGTAAGCAGCGGCGGATATGTTTATGTTATTAACAGAAATGGAAGTATTTTCCAGCAAAGAAAAATTGCAGAATCTTTTATTTCTTCTCCGGTAGTTTTTGACATAAACAGAGACGGAACAAAAGACATAGTTGTAGTATCGACAGACGGAACTGTATTTTCATTAAATGCTGAAACTCTCGAAACTCAATGGGAGGTTTCAACAGCGACAATATTATCAACTCCGGTTATTGCTGATGTTTCGGGCGATGAGTTTCCGGAAGTTATAGTTCCGACAATGACAGGTGTGACATTTGTTTTTGAAAGCGACGGCGCTATAGACTCAAGGAATACTAATTTAATAGATATTTTTGATTCATGGATAATCTCGGGACCTGCAATCGGTGATGTTGATAATAACGGAAAGCTTGACATAGTTCTTGCTTCATTTGATAAAACTATCCGCACATATGAATTTCCAAATTCAAATCCGGAATCAAAAATTCATTGGGGTTCGTTCGGATATAATTTAGGAAATACCAGATGGGATGAATCGGATTATATTCCGCCTGACCAACCTGATGCATTAGGTCAGATTTTTAATTATCCAAATCCCGTTACTACAGATCGGACAACAATCCGTGCAGAACTACCTTTGAATGTTGAGGAGATTGATTTGAAAATATTCGATATAGGAGGTGAACTTGTCAAAGAGCTGAGCAAGAAGGATTTCATAAGAAACGGTATTTATTGGGATTACACCTGGGACTTACAGAACGGCAAGAACGTTCCAGTTGCCAACGGTGTTTATTTATTCTTCATCGAAGCAAAGCTCAACGGAAATACATATAAGAAAAATCAAAAGATGGGGGTTGCAAGATGAAAAAGCATATAAGAACTCTCGCAATAATCATTTTTATTTTTATAGCAACTTCTTCTTTTGCTCAAACAGGCGACGGAGGTGAACCTGGAGCATTTTTGAAAAACGGATTCAGTGTTCGCGCATCCGCAATGGGACAGTCATTTGTATCTATTGCAGACGATGCATCTGCAATATTTTATAACCCGGGCGGTTTGATAAACATAAAAGGCACTCAAGCAGTCGGAATGTATTCAAAATTATTCAGCGATGTAGATGGTGTAAATTATGGAACGTTTGGATTAGCCCATAATTTTGATTTTGGCATTGTCGGAATTGGTGTTGCATATCTTAATGTTGGTGATATCCCTTATGTAGAGAATGAATCGGGTCCGACAGGGCTTACATTCTCTAACAACCAGACTGCGGTTTATCTTTCATATACAAAATTATTTCTTGAAAATCTTAATATCGGCGGTAATCTGAAGTTCATAAATCATTCAATGGCAAATTATTCCGGAACGGGATTTGGTTTGGATTTAGGATTATACTCTACCGTAAATGAACAGTTGACGGTTGGTTTAATGTTTCAGGATTTGATTGGTCCTGTCGTTAAATTGAACAAGCAGGAAGATAAATTCAGGACAAAAGTAAAATTCGGATTTGTTTATAAGCCGATTAAAGGCTTAATGCTTGCGCCGGAAGCTGTATTTGAAAGCGACAAGGATGAAATTTTTTCAATCGGCGGCGAATATGCTTTATTCAACGATATGCTTTTCTTAAGAAGCGGTTTCAGCACAATGTATAATTCATTTTCAGCAGGCATTGGTGTGAAATACATGAACGCTGGAATTGATTACAGCTTTAACACTCATAAATATTTAGGTAATATAAATAAGTTTGGGTTTAACGTAAGTTTTTAGCGGTGATGCTTTTTTACGGTGTGAACAATCAGAAGAATGCCGGCGACAGTTATTAAGCCGGCTATTAAATCCATAACGGTGATACCATCGTCTTTGGTGAAATAAAAAATAGTATACACCTCGAAATTTTTGGGAGCAGGCATTACAATCATTCCAAGTCCTAAAATCATTAATAATATCCCGAATATAATCTGAACAATTGATTTTGTTTTGCTGTGCTTAACGTATCTGTAAGCATCTTCGCTTGTAAGTTCCGAGGAATTAAGCAGAAGCTCGAAATTATCGAGCAATTCCATTTTTGAGCTGTCGCTTTCGGAAGGAAGGTCATCCATTTCATTAAAATGCTCAATGTCCTCTTTGATTTTCCGTTCGTGAAGTATTTTTTCAATTCTGATTTTATAATAATTTAATTGTTCAGAATTGAAGTTGCTGTGTTCAAGAATTTTTATTAATTCTTCGAGCTTTTCTTCTTTTGACCTAAAGCTGTGATGAAACAACTCAGCGAACGGCTTGAGCTGTTCTTCGATTTTTTTATCTTCTCTGGATTTAAATAACGAACCCATTGTTTATTTGGCGCTGTTAACCTGATTTAAAAAATATTGATAAGTAATTTTTAATCCTTCTGCCCTTGATACTTTCGGCTGCCATCCTAAAAGCTTTTTGGCTTTGGTAATATCCGGCTTTCTCTGCTTCGGGTCATCCTGCGGAAGCGCTTCGTGAACAATTTTTTGTTTTGTGCCCGTCAGTTTAATGATTTCTTCAGCAAAATCATTTATTGTAATTTCATCGGGATTGCCAATGTTAACGGGATAAGGGTAATCACTCATAAGCAATTTATAAATTCCATCGATGAGGTCATCTACGTAACAAAATGACCTTGTCTGTTTCCCGTCTCCAAAAACCGTAAGGTCTTCGCCTCTTATTGCCTGCCCGATTAAAGTCGGAAGAACTCTGCCGTCATCTAAACGCATTCTCGGACCATAAGTATTAAATATTCTCACGATTCTTGTATCGACGTTGTGAAAAGTATGATATGCCATTGTTATAGCTTCCATAAACCTTTTTGCTTCATCATAAACACCGCGCGGACCTATCGGGTTTACATTCCCCCAGTATTCTTCATTCTGAGGATGAACCTGTGGGTCACCGTAAACTTCCGAAGTCGATGCAATTAGAAACCGTGATTTTTTTTCTTTTGCAAGTCCAAGAAGATTGTGGGTTCCAAGCGAACCTACTTTCAAAGTTTGAATCGGCATCTTTAGATAATCAATCGGACTTGCAGGAGATGCGAAATGAAGTATGTAATCGAGCTTTCCCGGAACGTGAACGAATTTAGTTACGTCATGAAAATAAAACTGAAATGATTCGAGAGGGAATAAATGCTCAATGTTTTTCATCGAACCCGTGAGCAGGTTGTCCATTCCAATTACATTGCATCCTTCTTTAATAAATCTATCACATAAATGAGAGCCAAGAAATCCTGCGGCGCCCGTAATTAAAATTCTTTTTTGTTCAGGCATCAGATGAGGAGAGAATTTTTAATTTTCATAATTGATGCTAAAATAAGTATAATTAAAATAATAATTTAGTTCATAATCCTTACTCAAATTTTATTTTCTTTATATTTAAAATAGCTTTAAAATGATGATTATGAATATTATCTTAACATTACCTTTTAGTTATAATCTTAAAATATCAGGTATATTTGCTTGACCTTATAACCCAAAAGTTAATAGAATATTGGCATAATTTAATTAATTTTATTCCGTCTCTTATAATCGGAATTTTAATTTTAATTATTTTTTATTTTATTGCCAATTTTGTATGTAAGATATTAAGAAACAGGTTAAACAAACGGCTTGAAGATAAATTACTTATTGCTTTTATAAGCAACATAGTTAAGACGATTGTTATAATTATCGGTATAATGTTCTTTATGAAAACGGTAGGTCTGGCTACGTTCTTTGGCGGATTTGTCGGAGGTGCGGCAGTATCAGCTCTGGTTATTGGCTTTGCGTTTAAAGACATAATTGAAAATTTTCTGGCGGGAATTATTCTTGCATTCAATCGTCCGTTCAAAACAGGTGATACGGTTGTTTCAGGTGACATTACAGGAAACATTGTTGACCTTAATATCAGATACACGCATCTGAAAACGTTTGAGGGATTTGATGTTTATATTCCTAACTCGAACATAATCACTAAACCTCTCATAAATTACACAAGAGACGGCAAACGCAGGTTTGATTTTCTTGTGAACATAGATTATGGTTCTGATATCGGCAAAGCCACACATATAATTATAAAAGTTGTTGATGATACAAAAGAAATTATTAAGGAACCGGCGCCGATGATAATAATGGATTCGTTTAATCCGAGTTATGTGGTTCTGAAAGTTTTATACTGGGTTGATAATAATTTGCTTGACCGTTCGCAGTTTCTTGTGAAGAGCGATTTGATGCAGAATATAAGTTCCGAACTAAAGAAGAATGGAATTAATATGCCGATTAGCTCGATGTTTGTGCGCGGGGGCAAAGAACCAATAAGTGTAGAAGTAATAAAATAATATTTTCAAAATTTAATTTTAAATAAATAGTTTAAATAAATAACGGAGCAAATAATTATGGCTGAATATTCTCCATCAACAATACGAAACATTTCTATCATAGGACATGGCGGAACGGGAAAAACAATTTTCGCTGAGTCAGTTCTTTTCCAGACGGGTGTTATAAATCGTATGGGAAAGATTGAAGAGGGCAACACGGTAAGTGATTACCATAAAGATGAAGTCGAAAAACAAATTTCGATTAATTCTTCCTTAATGAATACAGTATTCAAAAATTCCGAAGGCAAAAATATTAAATTAAACATAATCGACACGCCCGGTTTTATGGATTTTATCGGTGAGGTTGTATCAGCTCTTAGAGTTACCGAAACATCGCTTGTATTTGTGGATGCTATCAAAGGACGCGAGGTCGGAACGGAGCTTTGTTTTCATAACACGAATCATTACCATAATGACATTATGTTTGTGATTAATAAATGCGACCAGGAGAATGTTGATTATGATAAAATTGTAAATCAGTTAAAAGACAGCTTTGGTTCAAAAGTTACTGTGATGCAATTTCCGGCAAACCCGGGACCTAACTTTGATTCAATTGTTGATGTTGCCAAAATGAAACTGCTTAAATTCAAAACTGATGGAAAGGGAGAATATACAGAAGAAGAAATTCCTTCGCATTTGAAAGCAAAAGCTGATGAGTATCATCAGATGTTTGTTGAAAACATTGCCGAAGAAGATGAATCATTGCTCGAGAAGTTTTTCGAAAACGGAAGCTTGACAGATGAAGAAATCAAAAAGGGGTTAACAGACGGCTTAAGAACGCACCAGATATTTCCATTGTTCTGCTCTGCCGCGCAAAAAGGAATCGGCGTGAAGCCGATTTTGGAATTTATTTCCGATTACACGGAATCTCTTGTCGATAGAAAACCTGAAATTGCTTACAAACCGGGAACAAAACAGGAAGTTGAAGTAAATCCTGCGAAAGATACCGAGCCGACATTGTTTGTATTTAAAACTGTTTCTGAAAAAAATATCGGTGAGCTTTCATTCTTCAGGGTTTATTCAGGGAAGGCAACTCCAGGACTTGATTTGATTAACGAAGCTACGGGAAAATCAGAACGTCTTGCTCAGCTTTATATAATGAACGGTAAAGACAGAAAAGAATCTAATGAAGTTATTGCAGGAGATATTGCAGCGGTTGTTAAATTGAAAGATACCCATACTAATAACACGCTCAGCACGAAAAATCACCCTGTGATTTTAAAAGAGATTACTTTTCCTGACCCGAATATTACACTTGCATTGATTCCCAAGAAAAAAGGCGAGGAAGATAAGATTGCATCTGCACTTCATTCGTTCCATGAAGAAGACCCGACTTTTGTAGTTCAATACAATAAAGAGACAGGTCAAACATTAATCAGCGGTCAGGGTGAAATTCATCTGCAGACAGTTGTTCAGAGAATGAAAAATAAATATAATCTCGATGTTGATTTAATAGACCCGAAAATTCCTTATAGGGAAACAATAAGAGCGACTGTAAGTGATATTGAGTATAAACATAAGAAACAATCAGGCGGACGCGGACAATTTGGGCATGTTCATCTGAAGCTTGAGCCGCTTCCAAGAGGAAGGGGATTTGAATTTGTCGATGCAATTGTCGGCGGTGTTGTTCCCGGAAGATTTGTGCCAGCTGTTGAAAAAGGAATTCAGGAGGTTATGACTCACGGCGTATTAGTGGGTTGTCCCGTGATTGACGTGAAAGCTACGCTTCATTTCGGTTCATATCATACGGTTGACTCTGATGAAATGTCATTTAAGATTGCCGCTTCAATGGCATTCAAAAAAGGATTTAAAGAAGCAAAGCCGGTTATACTCGAACCGATTTATGATGTTGAAATTGTTTTCCCGGAGGAGTTCATGGGAGCAGTTTCGGGTGATATTTCTTCACGAAGAGGAAAAATTGCCGGTATGGAAGCTGAAGGTCATCTGCAAAAAATTACATGCCAGATGCCGCTTTCGGAGATGAATGGTTATTCATCAAAGCTTCGCTCATTGACGCAGGGACGCGGAACATATAAGAGAAAGTTTTCACATTATGAAGACGTTCCGAAAGATGTTGAAACAAAAATCATTGCAGAATACGAAAAGCAAAAAGCATCAGAATAATTTTTTCAACACTGATTAATATGAAAAATATGAATAACACAGTTTTTGAAAAATCATAAAAAAATCTGTGTTAATCTGCGTTTAAATAAAAAACAATATGGAAATATTTTTAGAATCGAGTACTTATGTCAGTTTAATTACACTTACATTTCTTGAAATTGTTCTTGGTATAGATAACATTATTTTTATATCTATAATTACAGGACGGCTTCCAAAAGAGCAGCAGGAGAAAGGAAGAATTATCGGTTTATCTCTTGCGATAGTATTCAGAATTATTTTATTATTGTTCATTTTCTGGATTGTAGGTTTAGTTGAGCCGTTATTTACAATTTTCGGATGGCCGATTTCGGGAAGGGATTTGATTTTAATTGCCGGA
Source organism: Ignavibacteria bacterium (assembly GCA_036262055.1). Taxonomy (NCBI): domain Bacteria; kingdom Pseudomonadati; phylum Ignavibacteriota; class Ignavibacteria; species Ignavibacteria bacterium. Next base: position 556,748 of record DATAJP010000003.1, on the reverse strand, counting down.
GGTTTATTTCTTATGGCAAAAAGCACAACTGAAATACATGAAAAGCTTCAGGGTGCGGAAGAAACTGCAAAAGATGCTTCAAAGAAAAAGATTACTTTTTCAGGTGTTATAATACAAATTATTTTGCTTGATTTAGTTTTCTCATTTGACTCCGTTATTACAGCAGTCGGATTGGTAAGTCATATTTCAATAATGATAATTGCTGTTTTATTGTCTCTTGGTGTAATGCTTATTTTTGCAAACAAGGTCAGTGACTTTATTCACAAACATCCGACAATGAAAATGCTTGCGCTTTCATTCTTGTTGATGATAGGTCTTTTATTATTTGTGGAAGGGTTCCACGTCGAAGTTCCTAAAGGATATGTATATTTTGCAATGGCGTTTGCATTCGTTGTTGAACTTTTGAATTTAAAATTGCGAAAAAAATCCGAACCTGTGGAGTTAAAAGAACGTTACAAAGATTAAATTTTATAAAAATCATTTCATATAAAAGCATTATGGCAATATGTCATAATGCTTTTTTTATTTAAAGGTGTATTTTGGTAACTTTTGGTGAATTTTTTGTGTTTAAATATTTTGTAAGAATAAGTTAACTTTACAAAAATCATATAAAAAATGAAAACAATCTGGAAAGGTTCGATCAGTTTCGGGCTTGTTAACATTCCTGTTAAAATGTATACAGCTACGCAAAGCCATACGCTTGATTTGGACATGCTTCATAAAGATGATTTATGTCCGATAAAATTTTTACGCGTGTGCCGGGAAGACGGCAGGGAAGTGCCGTATAAAGATATTGTGAAGGGATACAAATACAAAGACGGTGATTATGTTGTTCTGACAAATAAAGATTTTGAGGCTGCCAGCGTTGAGAAGACGCACTCGATAGACATTGAGCATTTTATAGATGAAAAAGAAATAAACTCAATTTATTATGAGAAGCCATATTATCTCGAACCGGAAAAAGGCGGAACGAAATCATATTCTCTATTAAGAGAAGCAATAAAAAAATCTAAAAAGGTTGGCATCGGAAGGTTTGTCCTTAAAAATCGTGAACATATAGGCGTTCTGAAGCTTTATGATGATATGATAATATGGAATCAATTGCGCTATCAGGATGAAATCCGTTCACCGAAAGATTTAGGTATTCCCAAGGGAGGACATACCAGCGCTAAAGAAGTTGATATGGCGATTGCTTTAATTAAACAATTAGAGCATAAGTTTACACCGAAAGATTATAAAGATACTTATGTAGAAGAATTGAAAAAAATAATTGAACAAAAAGCTAAAGGACGAAAAGTTAAACCAAAAGGAAAAGCTCCTAAGGCAACAAGCTCAAAGAACCTGATGACATTGCTGAAATCAAGCATAAAGAAAAAAGCAGCATAATTTATAATTCATTATGGCTTTAGAAAAATATAAGAAGAAACGGGACTTTAAAGAAACTACAGAACCTAAAGGCGGAAAGTCTATTGATAAGAATTTAATCTTTGTTGTCCAGAAACATTCAGCTTCACATCTGCATTATGATTTTCGTCTTGAGTTGAAAGGAGTTTTGGTAAGCTGGGCTGTTCCGAAAGGTCCTTCGATGAACCCTGAAGACAAGCGGCTTGCAATGATGGTTGAAGACCATCCGTTTGACTATAGGGATTTTGAAGGAATAATTCCAAAAGGAAATTACGGAGCAGGCGAAGTTATAGTATGGGATACAGGAATTTACATTCCTGAAGGAGGAACGACATCGAAAAAAGAAAACGAGAAAATTATGTATGGTATGCTGAGCAAGGGCGATGTAAAGATTGTTTTGCTTGGGAAAAAATTAAAAGGGGAGTTTGCTGTTGTAAAGATGAAAGGCGCAAAAGAAAATAACTCATGGCTTCTGATTAAAAAAAATGATGAATATGCAACTGATGCAGATATTTTAAAAAAAGACAAATCAGTGAAATCGAATCTTACGATAGAAAAGTTGAAAAATAAAAATGCCGACAGAGAAAAGAAAAAACGTACTCAGCGTAAGATCTCTTAAAACACCGTTCCCACGTGAAGTAAGTCCAATGCTTGCAACCCTTACTGATAAAGCATTTGACGGAGACAACTGGATATTCGAAATTAAATATGACGGCTACCGCATAATTTCTTTAATAAAAAATAAAAAGGTAAAGCTCACATCCAGGAAACAGCAGGATTATTCCGACAGATACATTCACGTTACAAAAGAGCTTGAAAAAAAAATAAAAAAAGATGTTGTGCTGGACGGAGAAGTTGTGATTGATGATGAAACCGGTGTTTCAAATTTCCAGCTTCTGCAAAATTATACCCGGACTCGGGAAGGACAGGTTGTTTATTATGTCTTTGATATTCTCTGGCTTGACGGATACAGCCTGGAACAAATGCCGTTAATTGACAGAAAAGAATTGTTAAGGAAAATACTTCCGAAGTCATCGAATTTTGTTAAATACAGCGACCACGTTGAGTGCGAAGGCAAAAAATTATTTAAGCTCGCTGTTAAACAGGGGCTTGAAGGTCTGATTGCAAAAAAGAAAACGAGTTTTTATTATGAAGGTGCGAGGTCGAATGACTGGCTGAAAATAAAAACCGAGAAGAGACAGGAAGTTGTAATCTGCGGATATACCGAGCCGCGCGCAAGCAGAAAGTTTTTTGGCGCGTTGATTCTGGCTGTTTATGAAAAAGGAAAGTTAACTTATGTAGGTCATACAGGAACAGGATTTGACTATGCGACATTGAAAGATACTTATAATTTGCTTACAAAGTTCAGGCAGAAGGAAAGTCCGTTTGAAGACGTTCCAAAAACCAACATGCCTGTTACATGGGTGAAGCCGGAACTTGTATGCGAAATAAAATTTTCTAACTGGACAACCGACGGAGTTATGCGGCATCCGGTATTTATGGGAATAAGAGAAGATAAAAAAGCGAAAGAAGTTACAAGGGAAGAGAAGAGGTAAAAACCGGAAGAATTGTCATTCCAGCGGAAGCTGGAATCTAGTCCAAAAGCATTCAAGCGGAATAATGCTCGGATCATAAAAACTTACTTTAATATATATATTAAATAAATCGGCAGAATAATTCTTAGTTAATGCTTGCCTGGATCCCAGCTTCCGCTGGGATGACATTTTAAATAATAGAAGAAATAATTTATGGATGAGCAAATAAAAATAGGGAAGACGGAGTTTAAGGTAACTAACCTTGATAAAATTTATTGGCCTGACGAGGGGTACACAAAGGGTGATATGATAAAATATTATTATGAGATTGCGAATTATATGCTGCCGTATCTAAAAAACAGACCTGAATCGCTTAACAGATTCCCGAACGGAATAAAAGGACCGAGCTTTTACCAAAAAAATGTCGGTGATACTCTTCCGAAATGGCTCAAAAAAGAAAAGATATATTCTGAATCTAATGATGAATACATAAATTATCTTGTCTGTAATGACAAGGCAACGCTTGTTTATATGGCAAATCTTGGGTGCATTGAAATTAATCCGTGGTGTTCGACAATAAAATATCTTGATAAGCCGGATTATCTTGTAATCGACTTAGACCCTGAGGATATTTCATTTGATAAAGTCATTGAGACCGCAAGAGCAGTAAAAGAAGTTCTTGATAAAGCTAAGTGTGATGGGTATTGTAAGACATCGGGAGCAACAGGATTACATATTTATGTTCCATTGAATCATAAATATGAATACGAGATTGCACGGGAGTTCGCAAAAGTTATTGCATCGCATGTTCACGACCTTCTACCCGGTTTCACGAGCATGGAACGAAGTCCGAAGAAACGTCAGAAAAAAGTTTATTTAGATTATCTTCAAAACAGCAGGGGACAAACACTTGCAGCGCCTTACAGTCTGCGCCCCAAACCGAAAGCAACCGTATCAACTCCTCTTGAGTGGAAAGAGCTCAAGACTAAATTCACTCCACAGGATTTCACAATCAAAACCATCCAAAAAAGATTAAAGAAAAAAGGTGATTTATTTAAAGGCGTTCTAGGGAAAGGCGTTAATGTCGAAAAATGCCTGAAAAATCTTAACTCATAAAATCATAGAAACTTTTGTAGTGATTGAACTTATTAATAATATTCCGTGTTAAAATATTCGAATCTTATTTTATCTCTCTGCATGGGCTTTTAGTAAATCACAAAGCTTCAGGGTTCGTGAAATACTGCCCATGCAGCAGGGGTTTTTTAATTTATGGACGTGATTTTTCCTCCCGGCGGTGTATTCTTGGTCAAAAAATTCAACATTAAATTATATAAATGTTTTCTTGTGTTTTGACCCTCGAAGATTCCATGCGAACGATTGGGATATGGCATAACCTGAAACTGTTTGTTATTCCTTACAAGCTCATTAATTAAAGCTTCCGTATTTTGATAATGAACGTTGTCGTCTCCCGTTCCATGAATTAAGAGCAGATTCCCCTGCAAGTTTTTTGCATTAGTAACGGCAGAATTTTCTTTGTAAGCTTCCTCGTTTTCCTGCGGAAGTCCCATATATCTTTCGGTGTAAATATTATCATATAAATGTAAATCGGTTACGGGAGCGACTGATATTCCGGTTTTGAATATTTCAGGATAACGGAAAAGAAGATTAAGCGTTGTTGTTCCGCCTCCGCTCCATCCATAAACTGCAATCCGCTCGGGGTCGATGAAATTCCATTTTGAAATTTCTTTCATTCCCATAGCAATATCATGGGAATTGATACTTCCGTTATTTTTATAAATGCTCTTACGCCATTCACGTCCTTTGGGAGCAGGCGTGCCTCGATTATCCATTGTGAGAATGATGTAGCCCATTTCTGCAAGAACATAATTCCAATCGAAATCCCATCTATCGAGGGCAGTTTGTCCGCCGGGCTCTCCATAAACACTCAGAAAGACGGGATATTTTTTTGTCGAGTCGAAATCAGGCGGAAATAAAATCTGAGCATCCATTTCAATTCCGTTTTCAGTTGTTAGTTTAAAGAAATGATATTGAGGCAAATCAAGGTTTGCAATCTGTTCCTTGTATTTTTTATTTTCCGATAGCGGAGCAATAATGTTATGATATGCAAGCGTGATTAAATCAATGGAACGCGGAGTGTTTGCATTTGAAAAAGTGTGAACTGCATACTTTCCATCGGGTGAAATATTATAAACATTTGTGCCTTCATATCCGTAAGGTGTAACTTTTTCAGGTTCGCCCGGAGTTTTATAATTTACTTTGTATAAATATCTTTGAGTTGCATTTTCAGGGGAGGCAGTAAAAAATATATCGCCGCTTTCGGTATTTATACCTTTGATATCAATTACATCGTAATCAACGGTTGTTAGATTCATTTCACTTTGGTCTTTCAAAGATAGCATATAAATATGCCGCCATCCGCCCTTCTCGCTTGTGAAGAAAACATTTTCACCGTGTATGTCTTGAAATAATTCAATGCTTTCGGGTTCAATAAAAGCTTCATCTTTTTCGGAATAAATTAATTCTGATTTTCCATTTAAAGGATTGCATAACCAAAAATTGATTTCATTTTGTTTGCGGTTAAGCTGCTGAACTATTAATTTGTCTTCATCAAGAGGATTTTTAGTTGTAACACCATCAACATAAATTTTATTTTTATTGCTTACCCACTGCATTTTGGGAATATAGTTCTGAACGGGGTCGCCGGGAATTTTCATCCACGTTATTTTTCCGCCTTTAGGGGAAACAACCCCGATTTTAGCAGATGAAGGGTCTTCGCCTGCTTTGGGATATTGAATGGGAATTGTTTTTGAGTACTGATCATCAGTATTATTTATAAGCAAAAAATCTTTAATGTATGTGGCATTAATCTGCCAGAAGGCAATTGACATCCCGTCAGGACTCCACATAAAGCCGTCTTTGCATCCGAACTCTTCTTCATAAGCCCAATCGAATGTTCCGTTGATTATGTTTGAATCACCGTCGGTAGTGAGTTGAGTAACTTTTTTTGAGTTCAAATCCTCAACATAAATATTTGATTTGAAAACATAGGCAACTTTTTGACCATTAGGAGAGAATTTTGCAAACATTAGGTTTGATTCAGGGATAAGTTTTTCTCTTCCGCCATAAAACTGCATACGTTCATCATTAAATCTTTTTTCTGAAATGCTTTTACCGGGTCCAAGCTGTGTAAGCTGTTTTGTTTTCAAATCGAGAACCCAGTAATCACCTCGTGTGTTTGTGCGCCATACGCGTTTTGTGTTTGTGAAAATCAAAAGCTTTGTGCGGTCCGGTGAAAGAGAATATGAAGCAATGCCAAGCGGTTCTTTCCAATCTTTGGGGATTAACTGTTCGGCAGTAACAAAAATTTCTTTTGAGTTTATGTCAGTTTTATACTTAACATTATCATAAGCGCCTTCGATTGTTTGAGAAGGCTCAAGAGTTAAATAATATTCACCACCGTTAATCCATTCAATCCGCGGAGCGGCTTCCTGACGGTATTTGCCTGAAAGAATGTCATCAATGGTAAGTTTGTCAGGGGTAAGCTTATTTGATTCTTGGGTTTCCTGAGCGGAAGCTTGTGTGAAAAAAATAAAAATTAATATTAATATTGCAGAGGTAAAAGAATGGAAAGCTTTTCGCATTTGAACGGTTTATGTTTCAATACTCAAATATTAACATATTATAATTATTTTAAAACATATAAAACAATAGTGAGTGCGGCGATTATTTGGCTTCAGTAATGGAGTAGGAACAAAAGATTAAGCAGGAGTGCTGTTATCTTTTGATGAATCGCGATAAGAAAACGGCGAGGAATTGTTCACGTCAAGCTGAAGACATTTTTTACAAAGCGTTTCCTTATTCGGAATCGAACTGCTTATCATCGTTTCCGGATTTTTTACATTCGGAAAATCAGGGCAATCCTTATGCCAGTGCCATATCTCACCGCCGTCTGTTCCTATGTTTACCCCCTTGTAAAATGGTCCGTAATATTTCATCTTAGCATTTTAATTGTTGATAAATATAATGATTATTAATGCTAATAAAAATAAGGTCAATTACTTAGATTCTTAGGTATAAATACCGTGCCTGCTATACCATGCTAATGTGCACATTAATCGGCGTTTATGATGCCTTTGGAGATGGCGTATTTGGTAAGCCCTGAAACTGTTTTAATATTGAGCTTTTTCATAATATTGTTGCGGTGGCTCTCAACGGTTCGGACGCTGAGCTTAAAATTAAAAGCTACTTCTTTATTGCTGAAGCCGTTTGCAAGCATTGTAAGAATCTGGGTTTCACGTTTGGTTAAATTATTAACCGACTGGGTAGCTCTTGATTTTCGCAAATCATCTCTGTGGTGTTTCAGAAGGGTTTTATCAAGCTTGATGCTTAAATAGGGACTATTATCTGCAACGCATTTAACTGCTTTTATAAGCTCACCCGGAGCAACATCTTTGAGAAGATAACCCATAGCTCCCATGCAGAGGAAGTCGAGAACGTATTTTTCATTTTCATGCAAAGCAATGATTTTGGCATCCGGATTTTTTTGAAGGAGCAGCTGTGCCGCTTTTAAGCCGTTCATTTCAGGCATGTCGACATCCATAAAGATTATGTCGCATTTCATTTCCGAGAGTTTCTCAACGGCTTCTTTTCCGTTAGATGCTTCACCAATGCACTCGATTTTTTGAGTTTTTTCGAGTTCGGTTTTTAAACCGGCACGGACAATGGGCTGGTCATCGGCAATGAAGACCTTTATTTTACTACGTTTCTTTTTCTCCAAGTTTAAGTAAATGAGCTATGCAAATATAATATATATAAGGCATTTAAACAATCAGCGGAATAACTGATGAATTTTAGGTAGTAATACGAGCGACGGAATTGTGCATAAAGAGTTTGAAAGTTCATTCCCAAAGGGATGCCTATGGCAAAAGTTTGTAAAGTTCATAAAGTGACTGTAAGTAATTTCTCGTGTTGTTATTTTGGTTTTTTGAGAATGTAGGGGAGGAGGAACTTCCAAGTATCGCGTTTTTCACGCCAAGTGAACAAGTCTAAATGATTTTCGAAGTAATTATTAAATGAGGAAAATATTATTTCGATTGACTTTTGAGTTTCTTGTGTGAGTTTGTTGGGAGTTCCTTTTTTACGTCCTCCTGTTTTTGGTTTTCCTTTTTCAAATGGCATGAGCTTAGTTTGTCAAGTTTGAAAGTTTATAAAGTTTGTAAAGCTGTTTCATTCTATTTTTATTCTATTTTTTGTGAAATGTTTGAGTTGTGATTTGTAATTAAAGTTTTTTGAAAAAATTTATTCTATTCATTCTAAAGTAGAATGGAGGGCATGAAATAAAACATTATAATTTCGGGATTGTTGGATTGAATTTCAGGGGAAATGGGGTTAGGATGAGGAAAGTGACGGGGGATTGAGGGTTTGAAAGAAAATTGGTAAATTAATGAATTAAGACCGAAATAAACTAATCCATATGAATATTATCCCAAATACATATAATATTAGACAAATATTAAATTCAGGACCTTATAGAATTCCTAGATTTCAAAGACCTTTTTCATGGCAAAATGAACAACTTATAGATTTTTTAGATGATATTTTTAATTTGATAGAATCTCAAGAAACTGAACCGTTATATGTTGGTGCATTTGTATTTAATAATGAAAATATGAGAACTACAGGAAAATTAGAAATAATTGATGGTCAACAACGTTTAATAAGTATAACATTATTATTTGTAGCAATTCGAGATATTTGTAATGAATTGGAATTTGATGACTTAAAGGCAGGTATACAAACTAATTATATTGAAGCAAAAGATGATAGGAATAATTTATATTATAGAATAGTATTTCATACTGATTCGCAAAATGATTTTTATGATAAATATTTTTTAAAAATAGATCATGATAACTTAAAAAGGAATATTTTAGAATCTGTAGAAGCGAAAAATATTTATAATGCATATAAATATTTTTACGACAGGATAAAAAATCATTTGAAAAGTAAGATTTACAAAAAAAATGATGAAAAATATACCTTTTTGGAAAAACTTAGAGATACAATCACAAATATATTAGCAGTCGCAATTGAAGTAGATTCTGAAGAAGTTGCATATCAAGTTTTTGAAACTCTCAATTCTAAAGGTTTAACATTATCCCAAACTGATTTGTTGAAAAACTTAATATTAAAAAAATATAGACCTGAAAGAGAATTGGATCGTGCTAAAATGACTTGGGATACCATTATCTCAAATTTAGAGAAATTAAAATTACAACCTGAAAGATTCGTTAGATATTATTGGTTATCTAAATATAAATTTATATCTGGTAAATATTTGTATAAATCAATAAAGCGTGAAATAACTAATTATAAATCATTACTTAGTGAATTATTAACCGAAAGTGAAGTTTATGCAATTATAAATACTCCTAACAAAGAAAATTTTTCTAAAGACATTCATTCAAATGAAATATTTGAATCTCTTAAATTACTCAAATTAATTGGTATTCAGCAATGTGATCCACTTATGTTGTCAATGTTTAGAGCTTATAAATCAAAAAGAATATCTAAGAGTCAATTAAAAAATACTATAAAGTTAATTGAAAATTTTTCATTTCTTTTTCGAATGGCAGGTAAAAATCCATCTGGTATAGAAAGAACTTATTCAAAATTTGCAATTCTAACTCAAAATTGTAAAGATGGTAATGAGTTTGATACAAAAGTCCTTAAAGAATTGAAAAAAACATTCAAAGAAAAAAAGCCAACTTATGACGAGTTCGAAGCCCCATTTTTAAAATTGAATTTTTTAGATGATAGAGGCTTGTGTTTTGTAATTTTAGATAGAATTAACAGAAAAGAAAATAATCAAAATAATCTTAATCTTTTTAATTTTACTCTTGAACATATTCTATCTGATAACCCAGACAGTTGTTGGAATTTGACAGCAGAACAAATTAGAGAGTATGTTCATTTAATTGGAAATCTTACATTACTTGAAAATGAACTTAATGTTAATGCGGATAATAAATGTATAAAGGATAAGATTAAATATTATAAGGATTCCGAATACAAAATGACACGAAAATTAAAAAAATTAAAGGAATGGAATCAAAATACAATTAATGACCGTTCAATAACTTTAGCAAAGTATGCTTATATGCATATTTGGAAAGTCTAAAATTCCTCCTCAATTTCTTCATTTTTATTCAAAACTTTATTAACTAAATTTCGGAAGTGGGATTTTTGATTTCGGATTTCTTCAATTTCGGACTTCGGATTGAGGATTTCGGATTGAAAAACCGATAATTCGAACATATAACGCAAAATAGCGTTTAAATTTATATAAACTAAGATAAATCTTATGTATGGTAATGCTTATATAGATGAAAAGGATGTTAAGAATTCCGGTAAAAATGGTAAGGGGAGTGGTGTTGGTGCGAATGGTTTGGGGGCGGATGAGGATCCGGTGAAGCTTGCGGAGTTTGAGGCGAGAATTTTGGCGGGTGAGAAAATCGAGCCGACGGATTGGATGCCGGCGGAATACAGAAGGCAGCTTACGAGAATGATTGAGCAGCATGCTCATAGTGAAATCATCGGGGCTTTGCCTGAGGGCACGTGGATTACGAGAGCGCCGGGTTTCAGAAGGAAGCTTGCTTTGATGGCTAAGGTTCAGGATGAAGTTGGTCATGCGCAGCTGCTTTACAGCGCGGTGGAGACTTTGGGCAAGCCGAGAGAGCAGATGATAAATGATTTGATCAGCGGGAAGTCGAAGTACTCGAATGTGTTTAATTATCCTGCGGTGACGTGGGCTGATACTGCGGTGATTGCGTGGCTGATTGATGCGGGCGCGATAATAAATCAGGTTGCGAACTCGAAGGGTTCATATGGTCCTTATTGCAGAGCGCTTGAGAGAATTTGCCAGGAAGAGTCTTTTCATCTGAAATACGGGCATGACAATGTTGTGTTTCTTGCGACGGGTACGCCTAAGCAGAGAGAGATGGTTCAGGAAGCGCTGAACAGATGGTGGACTCCGATAATGCATTTCTTTGGTCCGTCGGATAAAATTTCTGTTCATACGGAAACAATGATGAAGTGGAAATTGAAAATGGCGAGCAATGATGACATGAGGCAGAAGTTTCTGGATATGTACGTGCCGAAAATCTGGGATCTGGGATTGACGATTCCCGATGAGGCGCTGAAAAAAAATGAAGAGACGGGTAAGTGGGAATATACGGAGCCGGACTGGGATGAGTTTAAGCGCGTCATCAATGGTGATGGTCCATGTAATGCAGAGCGGCTTGCGGTGAGAAAGATGGCGGAGGATAAGGGTAAATGGGTGAGAGAGGCGTTGATGAACAAGAGGGAAGTGTATGCGGTGCCGCTTAGCTAAGTGGTGAAGTGGTGAAGTGGTGAAGTGGTGAAGTGTGAAGTGTGAAGTGTGAAGTGTGAATTGTGAATGAGTGAAAAGGCAAAAGTAAAAAAGCAAAAACAGAATATTGTAAAAACATTTTTGACAGATATAAGCCTGCTTGAAGTTGCGGGCTTTTTGTTTTGAGAAAAGTATTTCAACGTTCAAGTTTTTAACGCTGATAATTTATGATTTATTTACGATAAACGCTGAAAAAGATTTTTTATTAAATTTTTTAAAAAACATAAATTCAGCGGTTATCTGCGTTGAAGAATAAGTGGGTAAAAAGAAAAGTAAATGGCGATAAAATCTCTCGACCCGAGAATAACAAGAGCGAACATAGAAGCAGAAAAGAATGCGGTGAATACGCTTGATGCGCATGACCACTGGCAGACGTATGAAGTGTTTACGCAGGAAAAGCGCGGCGATAAGTATGTTCACGTTGGCTCGCTTCATGCGCCTAATAATGATATGGCGTGGGTGTTGGCAAAGGAGCAGTTCGGCAGAAGAAATAAATGCACGGGACTCTGGGTTGTGAAGACGACGGATATTTTTACAGGGATTGATGATGAGGAAGAGATGTTTGAGAGAAATCAGGAGAAGATTTATCGTGAGGCGGGCGGATATAAGGTTATGGAGAGGATAAATAAGTACAAGAAGGGGCAAAAGTAAAAAGGCAAAAGGCAAAAATGAAATTCAACACTGATTTATATGATAGAATTATGATGAACGCTGATTTAATTGAAATTAAAAATTGTCTTTCATAAATCATAAATTTCAGCGTAATCTGTGTTGAAAAAGTTTGTGAAAATTTGTGAAATTAGTGGGTAAAAAAATATGAACGAGACGGAAAAATTGGGTTTGAAAGATTTGTTGTTTAAGATGGCTGATGATGAGCTGATATTGGGGCATCGTAATTCGGAATGGACGGGGCTTGGTCCGATATTGGAGGAAGATATTGCGTTTTCTTCGATGGCGCAGGATAAGCTTGGTCATGCGCAGACGCTTTATAATATTTTGAATGAGCTTGGCGAAGCAGATGCGGATACGCTTGCATTCACGAGAAAAGAAAATGAATATAAATGCTGTCATCTGGTTGAGTATCCTATTGGCGAATATGATTTTAGTTTGATGCGGCAGTTTTTGTTTGACCATGCAGAAGCTATCAGATATAACATGCTTGCGAACTCAAAGTACGAACCGCTTGCGAATGCGGCGAGGAAGTTCAGAGGCGAATTGAGATATCATTTGATGCATGCTGATACGTGGATTGTTCAGCTTGGCAATGCGAATGAAGAAAGCAACTTGAGATTGCAGTCGGCATTGAATGAATGCATGCCGCTTGCGTTGGGAATTTTTGAAGAGTCGGAATATGAAAGTGTTATTATAGAGAGTGGAGATTTTGAAGGAGAGAAAAAATTGCAGAAGCTTTGGCTTGAAGCGATTGAGCCGATTTTGAAACAGGCGAATTTGAAGATACCTTCTTTTGCGAGTTTAACTCCTGCTTATGGAGGAAGAAGAGGGTTTCATACTGAATATTTGAAGCCGCTTGTAGATGAAATGACGGAAGTATATGGAATTGACCCGAGTGCGGAGTGGTAGTGTCCATTGAAAAGGCAAAAGTAAAAAGGCAAAAAAGGAAGTTAGAAGTAAAAAATTTGATTACGAAAGAGGAAATATTAGAGAAGTTGGAAGAGGTGAAAGATCCGGAGATACCGAAGCTGTCGGTTGTTGAGCTTGGGGTGATTACGGATATCGATATAAAAGAGAATGATGTAAAAATTACGATGACGCCGACGTTTGCGGGATGTCCAGCGCTTGATGTGATGCAGAAGGATATTAAGAATGCGGTGTCGGAATTGCCGGTTGATAATGTTGAGGTGAATGTGAGTTTTGATAAGAGCTGGAATTCGAATATGATTACGGAACGGGGAAAGCAGATTTTGAAGGAGTCGGGTTTTGCTCCGCCTCCAAATCATAACGGAGTTTTTCAGATTGATATTTTTAATAAGGTGAAGTGTCCTTTTTGCGAATCGGAGAATACAAAATTGCAGACTCCGTTCGGTCCGACACTTTGCAGAGCGATACATTATTGTAATAATTGTCATCAGGCGTTTGAGCAGTTTAAGCCGGTGTAAGATTTTCAACGCTGATTTTTATGATTGATTATGATTCTAAAGAATGAGATGACCCAAAGGGTGCCCCTTCGCTGCGCTCAGAATGACACTTTTAAAGCTGTAAATCATAAATTTCAGCGGTAATCAGCGTTGAGTAAAAAGAAAATTTAAGTTTATAAAAATATATGAGACTTGAGGATTTAACGGAAGAGCAAAGAGAAAAGATTTCTGAATTCGGAGTGAATACGTGGTATGTTCTGGATTTGTTTTCGGAATATAAGAAAGACCCGTCGTCTGTGAATAAGAAATGGCAGGATTATTTCAAAGCGTTTGAAGTAAGTGATTTGAATGAGCTTGGATATAATAATGGCAGTGGAGCAAATGGTTCTAATGGAACAAATGGTCATGGTGAAACATCCGCAAAAACTTCTATAAAAAGAGAAGCATCGAAGGTTACTTCATCGAATAGGGATACAGGAAAAAATATTCAAGCTCCAAATGTTGTGATGCCGAAGCCGATGGAAGATGAGGAGGCGGTTGTTATAAGAGGAGCAGGCGCGAGAGTTATCGAGAATATGACTACGAGCTTGACGATTCCGACTGCGACTACGTTCAGAGCAATTCCTGTTAAGCTTCTTGAAGAAAACAGAATTATAATCAACCAGCATCTTAAAAGAGTTCAGAGAGGGAAAATTTCTTTTACGCACATAATCGGGTGGGCGATTATTAAAGCGATTAAGAGTGTTCCTGTGATGAATAATGCCTTTACGATTATTGACGGTGAGCCGATGCTGATTAAGAAAGAGCATGTGAATCTTGGGTTGGCGATTGATTTAGAAAAGAAAGATGGAACGCGTTCACTGATTGTGCCGAATATTAAAAAAGCCGATACAATGAATTTCAGCGAGTTCTTCGATGCATATAATGATATTATAAACCGTGCGAGAGCAAATAAAATTGAAGTGGCAGATTTTCAGGGAACAACAATCAGTCTGACTAACCCGGGAACAATCGGCACGATGGCTTCTAACCCGAGATTGATGCTCGGACAAGGCGCAATAATTGCGACAGGTGCGATTGAGTATCCTGCGGAGTTTCAGGCGGCGACGGAAGATGTGATTTCATCACTCGGCATAAGCAAAGTTATGAATATGACATCGACTTATGACCACAGGATTATTCAGGGTGCGGAATCGGGAATGTTTCTGAAAAGAATTCACGAACTGCTTTTAGGCAACGAAAATTTTTATGAAGAGATTTTCAGAGACTTACAGATACCTGTATTACCTGTGCATTGGCAGAAAGATAAACCTGCATCAGACGGAATCGAGAATTTAAATGAAATCGAAAAACAGGCGCATGCAATACAGATGATTAACATGTTCCGTGTTCGGGGACATTTGCTTGCGCAGCTTGACCCTTTGACTGATGTTGTGCATTCACATCCTGAGCTTGATTCTTCATTCTATGGATTTACAATTTGGGATTATGACAGGAAATTTATTACAGACGGGCTTGCGGGATTAAGAACTGCAACACTCAGAGAGATTTTAGACATACTTTATAAAACTTACTGCGACAGGATAGGAGTTGAGTTCAGGCATATACAGGACCCTGAAGAAAAACAATGGCTTCAGGACATTATGGAGCCGGTGAGAAATACTCCAAAGTTTTCGAATGAGCTCAAGAAACATATTTTGTTTAAGCTGATGCAGTCGGAGTATTTTGAAAAGTATATAGATAAGAGATATTTGGGACATAAAAGATTTTCGCTTGAAGGAAGCGAAACCATCATTGCGCTCCTTGATTATTTACTGACTATTGCGGCTGATGATGATGTTGATGAAGTTATGTTTGGCATGGCGCACCGCGGAAGATTGAATGTGCTTGCAAACATAATAGGGAAATCCATGGAAGCAATTTTCTCAGAGTTTGAGGGAAAATATGCAAACCCTAATCCGCAGGGAAGCGGTGACGTTAAATATCATCTCGGTGCGACGGGTGAATATCAAACATTTCATGGTGAAAGCATTAAAGTTGGCATTGCATCAAATCCGAGCCACCTGGAATTTGTGAATCCTGTTGTCGAAGGAATTGTGAGAGCAAAACAAACAAAGCTCGATGACAATGCGAGAAAGAAAGTTATTCCGGTATTACTGCATGGAGATGGCGCATTTGCAGGGCAGGGAATTGTTGCGGAGACTTTGAATTTGTCGCAGCTTCGTGGATACAGCACAGGCGGAACAATTCATATTATCATAAATAACCAGATTGGTTTTACGACAGCTCCTGTCGATGCGAGGTCGACTGTGTATGCAACTGACGTAGCGAAGATGGTTCAGGCACCGATATTCCACGTGAACGGTGATGACCCTGAAGCAACAGTGTGGGTTACGGATATTGCGTTCAAATACAGGCAGAAATACAAAAAAGATGTTGTGATTGACGTGTTCGGTTACAGAAGACTCGGGCATAATGAAACCGACGAGCCGGCTTATACTCAGCCGTTAATGTATAAGGCAATTAAAGCTCATCCGTCAGTACTTGAGATTTATAAGAAGAGATTGCTTGAAGAAAAAGTTATTACAGAGGACGATTATAAAAAAATGGAGAAGGATGTAGTTTCGCATTTAGATACCCATTATGAAAAGGCGCATAAGAAAGAAGATGAATTGACAGTCGATGCACCGCTTGTGATGTCAGACGATGAAATTGAAGCAATAAAAAATAAAATAAGTACAAAGGTAAGCGCAGAGGAATTGAACGCAGTTGTTGAAACGATTACTGAGATGCCTGATAAGTTCACGCTTCATCCGAAATTGAAAAAGTTTATCGATACAAGAAAAGATTTCCTCACGAATGACAAAGTTTTAGTTGACTGGGCGTTTGCCGAAGCGCTTGCTTTCGGGACGCTTATAAATGAAGGTGTTTCGATTCGTCTCAGCGGTCAGGACAGCGCAAGAGGAACGTTCTCGCAGAGGCACATGGTTCTGACGGATGTTAATACAGGAGATGAAATTGTTCTGCATGAAAATTTAAAACCCGGAGTGAAGGTTGAAGCGCTTGACAGTTTACTTTCGGAGCAGGCGGTGCTTGGTTTTGAATACGGTTACAGCACAGCCGACCCGACGACGCTTGTAATGTGGGAAGCTCAGTTCGGTGATTTTGCAAATGGCGCGCAGGTTATAATCGATAACTTCATTGCGAGCTCATATTCTAAATGGCACTTGCCGAGTGACATTGTGTTGTTATTGCCGCATGGACAGGAAGGTCAGGGACCTGAACACTCAAGTGCGCGATTGGAAAGATTTTTGGAATTATGCGCAAATGATAATATGTTTGTCTGCAATCCGACGACATCGGCGCAGTATTTTCATTTATTGAGAAGACAGGCGAAGGATAAAGTAAGAAAACCGTTGATTATAATGACGCCAAAGAGCTTGCTGAGAGAGAAAATGGCATCTTCGATGAAGAATGAATTTGTAAATGAGAAATTCCACAGAGTATTATTTGATACAGAACTTGCAGCAGACGGAAAAGGTAAAGATGTGAGAAAAATTATTTTAACAAGCGGTAAGGTTTATTATGATTTGCTTAAATACAGAACCGAACAAAAAATAACTGACGTTGCTATAGTTAGATTAGAGCAATATTATCCTTATCCTTCCGAAATATTGCAGGAAGAAGTGTTCAATGTTTACAGGAAAGCAAAAGTTGTTGCATGGGTTCAGGAAGAGCCGGAGAATTTCGGGGCGTTAAGATTCCTTGCCTTGAGATTGATGAAAGACA
Organism: Ignavibacteria bacterium; assembly: GCA_036262055.1. Classification (NCBI taxonomy): domain Bacteria; kingdom Pseudomonadati; phylum Ignavibacteriota; class Ignavibacteria; species Ignavibacteria bacterium. The sequence continues at coordinate 539,472 of DATAJP010000003.1, read as the reverse complement.
TACGCAAAGACCAGAAGCTTGAGCTGATTGCACGAAAAGAAAGCTCAAGTCCTGCGCCGGGCTCAAAGAAAAGATTCGATGAAACCCAGCTGAAGATTATGCAAGATGTTTTTGCGTGATTTTGTTTCGCCGCAAAGACACGAAGACACAAAGAATTTTAATTGGCAAACCCTTTCGCCTCATTTTCCCAGGGAGAATTTTATTTAAATAGATTAGAATGTAATTTTTTGAGAGACGCAAGATGTTGCGTCTCTACCTATTCGGTTAATATTTTTATATAATTCAATATTTCTTGTTCGGCAATTCCCAAATTATCCGAGTTGACTCTTAAAACAGGTTTTTTTCCTTTTTCTTTGTAGCGTTTGTCATAGTATTTAACGAGCATTATTTCAGAGAACTTTTTTACCTCACCGTTTTCCAGATACTCTAAAAGTTCCTCATAGACTTGTTTGCTTAACTGCTGTTTGAAGAAGCCGGATTTTTTTACGAAGATTTCTTTTACCAGAGGTAATCCTTTTAAATCTTTTCCGAAATAATCTTCGGTTATGGTATTAACACGGGTTTCTAATGAAGCAATAAGCTGAATGGAGGGAGCGTTTTCAAGCTTAGCATAAAGAGTATCGGGAATGAAGAAATCACCGATTTTTTTGCTCTCGCTTTCAACCAGAATGTTGTTTTTCTCTTTCAGGAAAAGCAACTGATTAAAGATATTATTTTCGAATGCTGACTGATTTTTGACCGGTTCAAAGCCGCGGATATGGTAAGGGATTTGCCCGAAAAGAGATGACTGATGCCGGGCGCAAAATTCAAGGTCAAGAGCATCGATTTTAGTTGAGATGGATTCAATTAACCTGCTTTTATTATTACCAGTTAGCCCCGTTATTTCAATAAAATTATAATCATTTATTTCTGTCTTAAAAAAATCAATAACGTGCCTGCGGTATGCCTTAAATCCTCCCGCAATTGTGTATAAATTTGCTTCGGGATTTTGTGTCAAAATATCCTCCAGCATTTTAGCAAGATAACTGCTCCTGCCTCCTCCGCGCCAGCAATATACTATTATATTTTTTACGGTTGATTTGCACTCGTTTAAAAAATCGGATAAAGATTCAGACTTTGGATTAGCGTATTTCATTGCAAGCCAGACGGCGGCTGATTGAGAGTAATTTTTATAAATAAGTCCGACGTTATGGCGCTCCTGATTTCTGAGAACGGGGAAATTCACAGCAGAAGGAAGGGCAGATTCGTTGAACTCTTTTTCTGAGCGGGCATCGATAACAATAGCTTCATTGAGTTTTATGTGGTCGAGAGCGTCTGTGATGCTGATTTTTGTGAATTTGTAATTACTGAAAATTGATTTTAGTGGAGGGACATTTGAGCAATCTGATTTACGGATGAAATCAAAAAGTTCTTTTTCGGTATTTAAGTTTTGAATATCCTGCACTGTTTTTATGTAAAATCAAAAATTATTGTTCCGGTGGTGTTGTCGTTATCAGGTGATAAAACTTCGCCGATTATTTTTGCGTTAGGGTCACCGTTATTCTGAATATGAAGCAAAAGCTGTTCGGAATTTTCTTCGGGAACAGAAATGAGGAGACCGCCTGATGTCTGCGGGTCGAAGAAAATGTGTTCGGTGTCGGTGTTTAGTTCGCCAAGATATTTAATATTGTTGCAGGTGTAATCGCGGTTTGATTTATCGCCGCGCGTCCAGAGTTTTTTCTCGATTGCGGTTTGAACTCCGTCAAGAATGGGTAGGTCGCTGACTTTAAATTTAAGAACAACTCCGCTTGCTTTTGCCATTTGCATTGAGTGTCCCGCGAGACCAAAGCCGGTGATATCTGTGCATGCGTTTGCGTTGTATTGAACCATTGCCTCGGAAGCATTTTTATTGAGACGTGTCATCGATGCGATGAGATTTTTATATTGGTCGTCGGAAAGCTTATCGAACTTAATCATGTTATTTAGAAATCCCGTACCGAGAGGTTTTGTGAGAATAAGCAGGTCACCGGGCTGAGCGTTGTTGTTTGCTTTTACGTTAGCGGGATTGATTGTGCCTGTAACTGCCATGCCGTATAAGATAACGGGGATATCAACGGAGTGTCCGCCGATTACGACTGCGCCGGTTTCGTTGAGCTTGTCGAGCCCGCCTGTGAGAATTTCTTTAAGGATGCTGAGGTCTTCGGTTTGCGGAAATGCGACTATATTGAGAGCGTTGATCGGCGTGCCGCCCATTGCATAAACATCGCTGAGCGCGTTGGTGGCGGCGATTTGTCCGAAGATATACGGGTCATCTACAACGGGCGTGAAAAAATCCGTTGTGTGAATAAGCGCGATGTCGTCGTTAATTCTATAAACGCCTGCGTCGTCTTTGCCGTCGAATCCGACAAGAACGTTTTCATTGGTTGTCCAATTGATTCCTTTGAGGGCTTCTGAAAGAATATCGGGAAAAATCTTTGCCGCACAACCAGCGGATTTAACGAGCTGGGTGAGACGTACTTTGGCGTTTTTTGTGTCAGTGTTTGTTTGGTTCATTGAGTAAATTAGTGATAATAAAAATTAGTGTTAATTCTGAAACAACCCCCTTTATCCCCCTTTGTTAAGGGGGAATTTATTTGTGAATCATATTTTTGTAACACACCCCGTCTTTGACTTCGTCAAATCCACCCCTCTCAAGAGGGGATTTTGCATATTGTTTTTTAAAATTGGGATATTTACGTTTACTTGGAGGATAGAAAAATGAATCCATACCACGCCATCAGAAAAATCTTATTTGTTATCTTAATTTCGTTAATATTTATTAATGAATCTTCAGCTCAATCAGGTTGGACCTGGTTAAATCCAAAACCGCAAGGAAATGATATAAATGATGTCGAATGTATTGATTCAAAAGTTTATTGTGTGGGAAAAAAAGGTGTTTATACATTTTCAACAAATAGTGGTGTTGATTGGATAACAAATTATTTGGATGTGAATTCAGATTTAACTTCAGTTGAATTCTTGAATAGTCAAACCGGATTTATTACATCAAACATTTCAAAAATATATAGAACTATTAATGGTGGTTATAATTGGATATCTATGAATATAGGTGAAAGCATGATATATAAAGACATTAAATTTTTTGACTCAAATTTAGGCATTTTAATCGGAGAGAAGGAAATTTATAAAACTATAAATGGAGGATTAAATTGGAATTTATTAACAACATACCCACACAACTATACATTAAATAAAATAGCATTTTCTAATGACAGCACAATCTATATTTGTGGAACTAAAAGCCCAAGTGGGATAGGTGCAAATACGGGAGTCATACTCAAATCATCAAACAGAGGTGAATCATGGTTGGAATCAAATGCCGGTACAGTATTGTTTAGCATAAAATTCATTTCAAATAATAATATTATTTGTCTTGGAATAGGTAAAGTTTATAAATCAACTGATAATGGTCTTTCTTGGATAAATAAGTTAAATGCTGATGGAGTTTATATGTATGATGTTGAATTCTTTGACTCTTCAAACGGATACTTAATAGGTTATAATAGCGGTAATGTATATTTTTTGAAGACAATTAATGGTGGAGATAATTGGGGAGCCGGTCCTTCACTTCCAATGTCAACATCAGTAACAAACCATACAATAAAAAAAGTAAATGAAACGATAGGATATATTACAGGCCCTAAAGGATTAATATTAAAAACTACGGATATTGGAGTATCTTGGAATAGACTAACTTATGGTTATAATATTACCGGAACATTTTATAATGCAACTTTTATAAATGAATCGACAGGATTTGTTACTGGTACGGGTTATAGATATCCTAATGAACAAAATATTGGTATAATTAAAACTACAAACAGTGGGGTTAGTTGGGAAACTTCACCAAATACTGCAGGTGTTGGGAAAATTTATATGATTAATCAAAACACCGGTTTTACTGCTGGCGAATTTGGTGTATTGAAAACAGTGAATTCAGGATATAATTGGAATTCCGTTCTTTCATCCTTTAATATCCATTTAAGTTCGATTTGGTTTCAAGATATAAACACTGGTATTGCAACAGGTGAAGTAGGAAGAATTTATAGAACTGCAAATTCTGGTAGCACTTGGGAAACTCAAATTATTGATGATAGTTATTATACTGATGTATTTTTTTTAAATAATCTTACAGGTTTTATTTGCGGTAAAGATAGAGGAGGAGCATTTTTAAAAACTACAAACGGTGGCATAAATTGGACTTCGCACACAATTGTAGGAGGAACTAATCAATTTAATGCGGCAAGTATTTATTTTATTAACGAAAATATTGGTTTTATTACAGGAGATGGAGGATTATATAAAACAGTGGATAATGGGAATATTTGGTTTCAAATAGATTTCATATATACTGAGTTTGATGCACAAATTAAATTTTATAATAATATTGGTTTATTAACAGGAACAAGCGGTACATACTACAAAAGCACTGATTATGGATTTAGTTGGAATAAATATAATACCGGAACTCATCATACAATAAATGGTATATCAATAGTTAATGATAGTACATATGTATTTGTTGGAGATGGTTTCACAGTTCTAAAAACATCCTCTGGTGGTAATCCTGTTAATATTAAAAAAATAAATCCAGGTATAATTATTTCATCATATTTATTACAGAATTATCCTAATCCGTTTAATCCGGTTACGAAAATTCAGTTTGAAATTCCTAAACAATCTAATGTGAGCATTATTATATATGATGTTTTAGGGAAAGAGGTTGCAAGATTGTTGAATAATGATATAAAACAACAGGGAAGATATGAAATTGATTTTGATGCAAGTAATTTTGCAAGCGGGATTTATTTTTATAAAATGATTGCAGGTGATTTTGTTCAGACTAATAAAATGGTATTGTTGAAGTAATATTTATTTTTTTAATTTTTAACACACCCCGTCTCCGACAAGTCGGAGCCACCTTCCGCCATGACGGGACGTCCCGCTTCTCAAGAGGGGAATTTTAAATTAGCTTTCTAAACTGATGATCACTTTGCTGGGGATTCTTCGCTTCGCTCAGAATGACATTGCCAATTTCCTCCTCCTAAATCCTCCTCCAAAGGAGGACTTAATATTCCATATTGTTTCATTGAAACCTTCAAATAATAACGGTATTTTTAAGAATTATACAAACGTAAACGTAAATTGTAAAACAAGTGGTTTATCATTTTATGTTTAACCTAATATTTAACCGACTTAAATTATAAGATTAATTTATTTACAAAAACGATTAAACCAAATTTATCAGAATGAAGTATAATATTGAAAATCCTGAAATGAAGGAGACGAGGCAAGGATTTGCGGATGCCATTGTTGAGTTAGGCAAAACAAATGAAAAAATTGTAGTGCTTGGCGGAGACGTGACGGGTTCGGTGAAGACAAATTTTTTCAGAGATGCATATCCCGACAGGTTTTTTTCGGTTGGAATTGCGGAACAGGATATGATGGGTACTGCAGCGGGCATGGCGCTGATTGGAAAGATTCCGATTGCATCTACATACGGAGAGTTTGCAACTGGAAGACCTTTCGACCAGATTCGTCAGTCGATTGCATACAGCGAGATGAATGTGAAAATCTGCGCTTCGCACTGCGGGATTTCAGTTGGTCCTGACGGGGCAACGCACCAGTCGCTTGAAGACGTCGGGATTATGAGAATACTTCCTCACATGACTGTTTGCACACCCTGTGATTATAACCAGACTTATAAAACAATGGTTGCGTGCATCGATGCGGTTGGTCCGTTTTATGTGAGATTTTATCGCGACAAGACTCCGAACTTCACGAGCATGGATGATAAATTTGAAATCGGGAAAGCGGATTTGCTTGTTGACGGAAGTGATGTAACATTAATTGCAAACGGATTGTTAGTATGGGAGGCGATAGTTGCTTCGGAGATGCTTAAGAAAGACGGCATCAGCGCGAGAGTTGTGAACATGCATACGATTAAGCCGATTGATGTGGATATGATTTTGAAATGCGCGAAAGAAACGGGATATATTGTTACGTGTGAAGACCATCAGAAACAATGCGGGCTTTTTGGAGCGGTTGCAGAAGTGCTTGCGGAACGAATGCCGACTCAGATGGATTATATCGCTGTCGAAGATACCTTCGGTGAGAGCGGTAAGATATATGAGCTGATGAATAAGTATCTGATTGACCGTGATGCAATTGTGAAGAAGGTGAAGAAGAGACTGAAGAAATAATTTGCAATTAGCAATTTACAATGTGCAATGATTCTTCTGTTCGAAGATTAGTGTATAAAATAATCTGGTCTTGTAACATAATTACTTAGATTCCCGCCTTCGCGGGAATGACAGAAAATTTGGGAATTACAACCCCCTTTATCCCCCTTTGTTAAGGGGGAATATATAACAAAATGGATTTTGTTTTCGTAAAATGAAAAAGTATTAACTCATTCAAAATAATTTTAATTTAGTATTTTCTAATATTAATTTAGTAACAAAATAAAAAGAAGTAAAAGAAATAAATGGAATATTTAATTAGTAAGAAAAAAATGAATAAAGTAAAAGTAGCCATCGGAATATTCGTTGCGTTGTCTCTTGCAACCGGTGTATTGGTAGGAAAATATTTATTGTCAGGTGACGGTAATAATAATTCAAATAAGTTAACTCCTGCAGTTAATAAAACAGAACAGACTCAGCAAATATCAGATGACAGGCAAACGGCAATCACGAGAGCGATTGCAAAAGTATCGAATGCAATAGTCGGCATTAACGTGGAAGAAGAGCGTGAAGTTCAGAATCCATTTTTTAATGATCCGTTCTTCAGACAGTTTTTCGGAGACCAGGGTTCGCAAAAGCAAGTTGTGAAAGGATTGGGTTCAGGTTATATAATTTCTGCCGATGGATATATTCTGACCAATGACCACGTTGCAGGACATGCGACAAAAATTTCGGTTACGTTAACATCAGGCGAGACAGTTCAGGCGAGACTTATCGGAAGCGACCCGATATCTGATGTTGCGCTTCTGAAAATTGATAAGAGCAATCTTACGTTTATAAATCTCGGAAATTCAGACAACATCATCATTGGTGAGTGGGTTATTGCGCTTGGCAATCCTTTCGGATTGTTTGAAATAAATGACCAGCCGACTGTAACAGTCGGGGTTGTGAGCGCAAAGAACATGAAAGTAAGCGCGGGTGACGGACAAAGAATTTACAGGGACATGATTCAGACTGATGCTTCGATTAATTCAGGTAACTCAGGCGGTCCGTTGATTGATACGGACGGAAATGTAATCGGTATGAACACGATTATCTATACAGGCAGCCAGTTTTCGCAGGGAAGTATCGGAGTTGGATTTGCAATTTCAATTAATAGAGTTCGCGGTATTCTTGAACAATTAAAAGCAAATGGAAAAATAGACAGAAACTTTAATGTCGGATTCAGAATTCAGGGTATTGATGAAAGAGTTGCGAATTACTACGGTCTGAAAAGCAAAAACGGAGTCATTGTAACACAGGTTTTGCGCGGAAGTCTTTCGGATAATGCGGGTTTGAAAACCGAAGACATTATTGTTGAAGTGAATGGTGAAAAAATTATGAACGAACAGGATTTGATTTTTTCAATCAATGATTTACAGGTAGGGGATACGGTTAAGATGAAAATTATCCGAAGCGGTGATGAAGAAGAGATTGAAATGAAATTAACATCATCGAATTAATCGCATTTATTAATGTATAATAAGATTAACGATGAAGTTCTAAATAAGCTTACAGAAATCGCAGGGAAAGAAAATATTTTTCTTGACGACTATAACTTAGATATATACTCCAAAGATTACACGGAAGACTTCCGGTTCAAGCCGGAAGTCATCGTGAAGCCGCACACCACACAAGAAGTAAGCCAAATCATAAAATTAGCGAATGAGTTTTCCATTCCTGTTTATCCGCGAGGCGGAGGAACGGGGCTGTCAGGTGGAGCTTTGGCAATTTTCGGCGGGATATGTTTATCGATGGAAAATTTTAAGAAGATAATTGAAATCGATGACGTGAATTTTCAGGCGGTTGTAGAGCCGGGAGTTATCACGCAGATTTTTCAGGATGAGTGTGAAAAGAAGGATATGTATTATCCGCCTGACCCAGCATCACGGGGAAGCTGTACGCTTGGAGGCAATCTTGCGGAGTGCGCGGGCGGTCCGAGAGCGGTGAAGTACGGAGTGACGAAGGATTATATTTTAGGAATTGAGTTTGTTTCTCCAACGGGAGAAATTTTGAATACGGGTGCGAGGGTGATAAAAAATGTTACGGGATATAATCTGACACAGCTCATTGTCGGCAGTGAGGGAACGCTTGGGGTAATTACAAAAATTATTTTCAAGCTTATACCGAAACCTAAACATAAAAAAGTTTTGCTTGCTGCTTTTGATGATATGCGTAACTGCACGGCAGCAGTTGCGGAGATTTTCAGAGCGGGTATTACACCGTCAGCATTAGAGTTTATGGAGAAGTCTGCTATTCAGGCGGCGGAAAGGCAATTGCATAAAGTTTTTCCGAACAATGAAGCGGCGGCGCAGTTGTTGATTGAAGTCGATGGGAATTATGAAGACCAGTTGAACAGCGATATCGAAACCATTGCAGGAGTGCTTGAGAGGTTTAATGTGATTGATATTGTTCTTGCCGAAGATGCGCAGAAAATGAATGAGCTTTGGGCTTTGCGCAGGTGCATTGGCGAAGCGGTGAAATCAATATCGGCTTATAAGGAAGAAGATACCGTTGTTCCGAGAGCGAAAATTCCTGAGCTTGTAAGCGGAGTGAAAGAAATCTGCGAGAGGTATGGCATTACTTCGATTTGCTATGGACATGCGGGTGATGGTAATGTGCATGTGAATATTTTGAAGGATAAATTAGATAGTAAAGCTTGGGATGAAAACATTGAGCCGGCGGTTAAGGAAATTTTTCAGTTGACCGTCGGTCTTGGCGGAACGATTTCGGGCGAGCACGGAATTGGGTATTCACAGAAAAATTATTTATCGATTGCCTTGAAGAAAGATGAGATTGATTTGATGAAGAAGATTAAGGATACGATGGACCCGAAGGGGATTTTGAATCCGGGGAAGATATTTGGGGATTAGGTTTTTCGCAGGAGTCCCTTTCAGGAGACTCCTGCGGGAGAAAGTAAGTTTAAAAGGTTAAGAGGGAATTTACACACCCCGTCTCCGACTTTGTCGGAGCCACCCCTCTCAAGAGGGGAATTTTGTGTTAGAGCGTGTTTAGAGCGTGAGCAATATTAGTTCAATAAATATATTCGCTTAGATGACCCAGAGGGTTCCCCCCGCCTGCGCGGGAATGACAGGAGGAGTTGTCCTCCCCCTAACCCTCCTGCCGAGACGGGACGTTCCGCTTACAAAGGGGGAAATAAAAATATGATAGTAACAGAAATACAGCAGAGAGTTTTGTATGCGCATACGGATAAGATGGGTGTGGTGTATTATGGCAGGTATTATGAATATTTTGAAGCCGGAAGAAATGATATGCTGAGGCAGATTGGTTATCCATATACAGAGATGGAAGCAATCGGGATTGCACTTCCGGTGATTGAGAGTTCGGCAAAATATTTTTCATCGGCGACTTATGATGATGTGATTACCATAAAAACGATTTTGAAAGAAGTGCCGACTGTGAAAATAAGAATTGAGTATGAGCTGTATCTTGGTGATAGATTGGTTGTAACGGGGCATACGGTGCATTCTTTTGTGAAGGCGGATACGATGAAGCCGACAAGACCACCGGAGAGATTGTTGGAGATAGTTAAGGGGAGGATTTAACACACCCCGTCTCCGACAAAGTCGGAGCCACCCCTCTCAAGAGGGGAATTTTGTGTTAAGTACGATAAACAGTCTTGACTGTCGTGTACTGGGATTCCTGCCTTCGCAGGAATGACAATCATTAGTTGAAAATAAAATTGAATCACTATAAAAATTTTAACTGGAGAGAGTGTGATAAGCTGATTAGATTAGCTTTGCAGGAAGATGTCGGTAGGGGTGATGTTACGTCAGAGTTTTTGATTCCAAGGAATGAACATTCGAAGGCAATTGTTTTGGTTAAGGAAACAGGAATCATTGCGGGATTAAAAATTTTTGAGAGAGTTTTTGAACTGATAGATAAAAATGTTAAGGTAAAATTTTTTGTTAAGGATGGTGATAAGGTTAAAAAAGGAAAAGTTGCGGGAGAGATTTCGGGAAAGACGAGAAGTTTACTTATGGGTGAAAGACTGAGCTTAAATATTATTCAGAGGATGAGCGGGATTGCAACGATGTTGAACGAAGCAACGAGAAGATTGAATAATAAGAACATAAAGATTTTAGATACAAGAAAGACCACCCCGAATTTCAGATTGTTTGAAAAACTTGCAGTGAAAATCGGCGGCGGTGAAAATCACAGGTTTGGCTTATATGATATGATGCTTATAAAAGATAATCATATCGAAGCAAATGACGGAATTGAAAATGTTTTGAAGAAACTCAAAAGGTTCAGGAAAAAAGTAAAGGTTGAGATTGAAGTAAAAGATTTAAATGAGCTGAAACTTGTTGTCGAGAAAGGAAGGGGATTAGTTGACAGGATTATGTTTGATAATTTTAATTTAAGTCAGCTTAAAAAAGCCGGTGAGTTGGTGAAGGGAAGATTTGAAACTGAGATTTCGGGTGGTGTGAATATTTCAAATATCAGAAAATATTCAAAACTGCGCGGAATCAATTATATATCCTCGGGAGCGCTGACTCACTCAAATAAGTCGCTAGATATAGCATTAGATTTTATATCTTGAAAAAATAGTGCTTTTAAATTATTTTTCGCTATATCAACTTCAAAAAAACCACATATGAAACAATTATCCCACAAATTTTCATTTCTTTTTGCATTAGTTGTTACAGTCGGTGTTTTGCTTGCCTGTAATAAATTCAAAGGTGATGATAATAATACATCATCAGGAAGTGACAATAATAAGCAGCAAACTACAAAAACCGAAGAAAATAATTCAGGTAACAATAACAGCGGCTCAAATAACAAATCATCCGACAACACAACAAAGAATAATACTTCTGCAGGAACTGTAAGCGGAAAACTTTATTTCTGTGAAGATTACAAAAACGGAGAAGAAATTGGTGTCTCAGATAGATTCACACCCGGCTGGCTTACAGTTATGGTAAAAACCGATGAACCTTTAGGAGTCAGCAAAGCCGAATTGAGATTATCAAAAGTTGCTGACGCGAACGGTGATAAAATCAGTGAGCAGATAATAACAACCATTCCTTTCGACATTCAGCCGAACTGGACTTATACTTATTTTCAGGACAAGGATAAATTAAAATTCAGTTCACCGGGAACATACAGAGTAATTTTGCAAAAAACAGACGGAACACCGCTGCTTTCAAATGACGTAGAAGTCGTAAAAAGATAAAAAATGATGGAACTTCCGTGCTATAAAATAGATTAGAAGGAAGTAGAAGTAATAAGCTATAAAGGTTAAATTATAGTTTATTCATTAATTAAATAAATAAAAGGAGACAGAATGTCTAAATTAAAATTACTTTTTGGATTATTTGTTGTTGCTTTGTTGTTTGGTTTTAGTTCAAAATCAAACGCACAAAGCGAACCTGTGATGTATTTCTGTGAAAAATATGATGACGTAACAGGTGAAATTGATGTCAGTGACAGATTTTATCCGGGATATTTAACTGTTATGGTTAAATCTGCAAACGCATTGGGATTATCAGATGTATCAATTCAGTTTGATAAGTATGATTGCAGAACCGGTACTTTTTCATTTTACAAAAAATTCAATTATTCAGTTTCACCCGATATGAAATACATTTATTTTTCAAGAAATGCTGAAAGCGACATGAGCTTTGATGACCCGGGAATTTACAGGGTATTCTTGCTCAACAGCAGCAACAGAACTGTTGCAAGCGCGCTTGTTGAAATTATTCCAAGGTAATAAAAAAAATAAAACTTTTTAAAAGACAGGCGCAATGTGCCTGTCTTTTTTTGTATAAAAATACAAGTAAATGAAAAAACTAATACAAAATTACAAGCTTTACGCTTTAATTTTATTTTCAATTATTTCTTTTGGGGTTTCGAGCGCAAATTCACAGACGTTATATTTCTGTGAAGGGGTTGACGGAAGCGGTTATGCGCAGTCGCCGAGCAGTGTATTTACCATAGGAGGCAACGGGGGATATCTTTATTTTCTCGTGCGTTTACCGTATGAGCTGGGCACAAAAAGCGTTTCATATGAAATTTATAAAGTCGACAGTTACGGCGGGGAGGCATATGACAATACGATTTATCAGGATACAGAAAGAGACTGGATATGGTTCTACAAGCAGGTAACTTTTTATAAAGCCGGCTTATATAATGTTTATGTATATGACAGTGAAAGGAATTTCTTAACTTCAGGTCAAGTTAGCATCCAATATAAATAACATCAGTAAAAAAATATTATTCATAGAAAAAGTTATCCGTTGTTATGGCGGGTAACTTTTTTTGTTTAATGCATTTAATGCAATGATACAAAAAATAAAAAATCTTTCGAAGGAAACGCTGATTTACGGAACCAGCACGATGGTCGGAAGATTTTTGAATTTCATACTCGTTCCCTTTTATACGAACTTCATTCCACCGGCAGAATATGGTATCATCGCAAATATTTTTGCGTACATTGCAATTCTCAATGTCTTTTTTTCTCTCGGGCTTGAATCAGGATTTTTCAGATTTTCGGCTTTTCAGGAAATAGGAAGCAAGAAAGAAAATTTTTCACTACCGTTCGTTACTATTTTTTTAAACTCACTTATTTTATCTGCAGTTTTATTTTTCTTTCCATCCGTTTTTTCGGGAATTTTTTCTGTCACACAAGCTAACTATGACCTCATAAAATATACGGCTCTCATTTTATTTTTTGATGCAATAGTTCTTGTGCCGTTTGCAAATCTGCGTCTTCATCACAAACCGGTTAAGTTTTCGATTATTAAAATAATCAATATTGTTGTTAATGTTGCTTTGAATTTCATATTGATAATCGGATTTAACATGGGTATTGAGGCAATTTTAATCAGCAACCTTGCGGCTTCGGTTGTAACGTTTATTATTCTCCTGCCGGAAATTTTTGCAAACCTGGAAATTAAATTTAACAAAGAGTTATTTATTGAACTTTTGAAGTTTTCGCTTCCTTATATTCCCGCAGGAATAAGCGCGAATATCATACAGGTAATCGACAGACCAATGCTCGTATATCTGACGAATGATCAGACAGCAGGGATATATACTGCGAATTACAAGCTCGGGATAATAATGATGATATTCGTTACAATGTTTGATTTTGCGTGGCGACCTTTCTTTTTGAACAATGCGAAGGATGAAAATGCAAAGTTATTGTTCTCAAAAGTGATGACTTTATTTATTATGGTAGGAGCGTTCATTTGTCTTGTAACAACTTTATTTTTGAATGACATCATTCTGATTTTTGGTCAAAGCTACAGGTCGGGACTGGAGATTGTACCTATTATTTTGACAGCATATTTATTGAACGGGGTGTATGTGAATCTGATGCCGGGAATTTACTTCAAGAAAAAGACAAAATACCTGCCTTTGATAACGGGAATAGCTGCGGCTGCAAATGTAGTCTCAAACTTGCTTCTAATCCCATCGTTAGGAATGATGGGAGCGGCATATTCAACTTTGCTGAGTTATTTACTAATGGTAATCGGAATTTATATAACAGCGCAGAAGTTTTACAGAATTGATTATGAATATTTTAAAATCTGCATGATTTTTTTAAGCTTAATTTCCGTTATTTTATTTTGGTTTTATTCCCCCCAAATAAATCTTATCACAAAATTGCTGATAATTGCAGGATACATCGGCATAGTATTTGCATTTAAAATTGTGAATTTTAGCACCGTTGCTAAATTGGTTAAAACTAAGGGTGTATGAAGGACGTTATTGCGATTGTCGGTCCTACAGCATCCGGAAAAACAAAGCTTTCAATTGAGATAGCGAAGAAAATTAACGGTGAGATTGTATCAGCGGATTCACGTCAGGTTTATCTGCACATACCGGTCGCAACTTCTGCACCTTCTTTAAATGACCGGAATTTAATTAAACATTATTTCATTGAAGAGCTCAATCTTGATGAGGAATTTAACGCAGGAGAGTATGGTAAAAAAGGACGGGTGATTATTGAAGATATTTTGAGCCGCGGAAAAACTCCAGTAATAGTTGGGGGAAGCGGACTTTATGTGCGTTCATTGATTGAAGGATTTTTTGATGAAGAAATAAAGGATAAAAAAATAAGAGCCGAACTGAACGAAAAGTTAAAACAGAAGGGGAGGGAATTTTTATATAATGAGCTTAAAGAAATTGACAAGATTGCCGCAGCGGCAATGCTCCCAAGCAATATACGAAGAATTATCAGAGCGCTTGAAATTTATTATGCGACAGGAAAAAAGATTTCTGAACTGCATAAAAATAAAGTCGAGATAAAGTTCAGAACTCATCAATACGGGTTAATGCTTGAAAGAAAATATTTATATGAGAGAATTAATGACAGAGTCGATGAAATGATAAAAGCCGGACTGGTTGAAGAAGTGAGGGCTTTATGGGATAGAGGTTATAGTTATAAAAATTTCAATTCCCTCAATACCGTGGGAATTAAAGAAGTGATGAAATACTTTGAAAACGAATATAATTATGAGGAAATGGTGGAAATGATTAAACAAAACACGCGAAGATATGCAAAAAGGCAAATGACCTGGTTTAACAAGGATAAAAAAATAAAATGGGTTGTAGTAGAACATACGACAGATTTTGCCGTATTATCTGATTATATTATAAACGATTTTTATAAAAATAGTGAAAAACTTAATTAATCCTTAAATCCTTTATTTTAGTTAATGCTCAAAAAACTGCAGGTTCTTTCCCCAATAATTGCACTCACAATTATACTTTTCCAAAGCTGTAACATTGAAAAATTTGTTGCCCCAAACTGGGAAGTCGAAGCAAATTTATCTTTTGTAAACAGGAATTATACTGTTTCGAAAATGCTGGATAAGCAGCAGAACATTTACATCGATTCGGTAAGCAATGATGTTGTACTTGTTGCATCGGTCGATGACGTTGATGAAATCGGGACCTCTCTAAATTTCGACGGAATAGCCACAAAGGTAAACAATTTTATTTTTAACAGAGACACGATTATTAATCTTGATTTCGATGACTCAAGTTATGTGAGAGAAGCATTTTTTATTAACGGAAACGTAAATCTTGTTTTCAGAAATAATAATTCGTTTCCATATAACTTTACGCTAGGCATAAGTAATCTCAAAAAACTTTCCACAAATATTTCATACAGTTTGTCGGGAACAGTTGACCCAAATTCTACGAGAAGCTATAACATTCCGCTAATTGATTATAAAATTCAGAATACGGTTTTGCTGAATTATCTTCAGTTTCAAATTTCTTCATCCGCATCCCAGCAGGGAACTGCTTCGTTTGATTATTCCGTCAGCAGAACCGACATAAATTTTGTTTCGGGAAAAGTTAAACCTTTATTGTCGAAAAATGTAAAAGATACAATCGATGACCCGTTTGGAGAGAATGCACCTGAAAACCCGTTAACTATTTCTACTATAAAAAAATCAGAGTTCAGAATAAGAAATTATGCAGAGTCGCAGATTACATTGCAGAAAGCATATTTCACCGGTGAAAATAAAATAACACATTCACAGGTCAGACTGCTTTATGATTTTGACAATAACGGAACGCTTGATTCATTTTACAACGTTGTTATTCCGAGAAAACAGGCAGGGCAATCATATGGGGAAGTGAAATTAAACATAACTCCGTCTAACAGCAACATTATTTCATTTTTAAATAATGTTCCGGGAAAAGTTTTTTATAACAGAGACCAGGTGTTTAATTCAGATTATCAGGATGCGACGCTTGATTTTCAGGACAGTATTGTGTCGCATTTTTATGCCGATGTTCCTTTGCGTTTTCAAACAAATAATTATAATTCTTACCGTGATACCACCAAAGGCGGATTTACTCAGAAGCAAAGAGATAAAATAAATAACATTTCGAAGATAAACCTCACGACAACATTGATAAACGGCATCGCTTTAAAGATGCGGGTTAAAATAACTGTTGCGGACTCTACGAATAATCCGCTTCTTGTGTTGACCGAAAAAGTTGCAAATCCTGAAGCGGACGGTTTCGTAACTGTGGATGCGGCTGATGTTGGAACTGACGGAACGGTTGTGCCCGGAGGTCAAAAGACAAGAGAGATTATTGCAGAACTAAACAGAGATGACATTGCAAGAATAATAAGTTTCGGAAAGGTTTTTGTTGAAATGGAATACATTACAAATCCGAATGCGGGATTGATACGCGTGCGAGGAGATGATTTTTCTATTATACGAAGTATAGGAGTGTTAAACTATGTTGTGGAACCCTAAATAATTTTAATATTTAATTTATATGTTATTTAAAATTTTTAAAATAGTTTTTTGTTTTGCGTTGTTCTTCAGTGTCGGAAGCTTGTTTGCGCAGTCTTCCGATAATCCTAAGTCAATGGCTTTGGGCAGAACATCGGTTGCGAATTCGTTTAATATAGATGCATTGAATAATAATCCGGCTAACCTTGTATATAATGGAACGTTCGATAAATCAAATTATTACATTTCGGTGTTCAGTTCTGCCGGATATATGATGAACAGTGAATTTCTGACGCTGGATTTTTATAATAAATATTTCACAGGTAATGAAAACGGAGGAGCAAGATTTTTAAGTGATATAGATAAGAAGGATATTTTGAAGCAGTCATCGAACACTGCTTCGAACTTTGGAGTGAATTTAAAATTTTTCGGACTTGTGATTAAGGATAAAGATATAGGCGCATTTGGGTTTAGCGTGGAAGACAGAATTTTGGGAAAGAATTATTTACCTGAAGACGCAATGCACATAGCGCTTTTTGGTAATGAAAAAAACAGAACTTATGATTTTTCGGATTTTGACATAGACATGAGCTGGATTAGACAGTTGAATTTTTCTTATGCCAGAGAGTTTAATGATTTGTTTAGCGGCATTGATGGGTTTAGCGCAGGGATTTCGGTGAAGCCGGCATTAGGATATTATAATTTTCACATGCATAACAATGACCTTACGCTTCATACTGATGACAGTAATAAAGTAAATGCACGAGGAAACATGGTTATGCGTTCATCAAGAATCGGTAAAGAAAAGGGTGCGATTGTTTTTCCTGAGTTCACTGAATTAGCTGGATTCGGGATGGGTTTTGATGTTGGGTTTCATTTTAAATTTGATAAAAAATGGGATATGGGTCTAAGCGTAACCGACATCGGCTGGATGAACTGGTATAAAAACACAAAAGAGTATTTGTATGAGGGGGATTTTCTGATTACGGATTTGGGAAACTCGGAGCAATATGACCGGCTTTTAAATTTGATTGAAGGGACTTCGCAGGAGATTCCGAATTACCAGCAATCAATGCCGACAACGGTTCACGTGGGGGTTAACTATAAAATCTTTGACCCTATATTTTCTAAAAATTCTATTGAAAGAGCGAATATATCATTTGAATATGCTCAGGGGCTATCGAACACATCAGGTACTTTGATGAAACCGCTGTTTTTTCTTGGAGGAGAATATATGCTGAGCCAATATTTTATTCCGCGAATGGGATTTGTGCTTGCTGACAAGGAGAATTTTGCTATGAGCTTAGGCGCAGGTATGGTAACTGATTATTTTGTGTTTGATATAGGAACGCATAACATACTTTCTATCGTTGATGTGAACAAATCAACGAAAACTTCGTTTGCAGTTTCGATGAAGTTGAAGTTTGACTAAAAGCAAAAGGCAGAAGTAAAAAGGCAAAAGTAATTAAGCTATAACTTTCAACTTTGTTGTTTTTGCCTTTTGCTTTTTGACTTTTTACTTGTTAGTTATTGTCCACTCTAAATATCTTTCACGTAAAAGGGGGGTGATGCGATAGCGATCATCTCCGTATTCATTATACATTGATTGCAGGATGTTATAAACAACGTCGAGTCCGATGCGTTGACTCCATTCGATTGGTCCAAAAGGATAGTTTGTGCCGAGCTTCATAGCAGTGTCGATGTCGTTTTCGTTAGCAGTATGCTCCTGTAAGACGAGATATGCTTCGTTTATGATGAGAGAAACTATTCGAAGATTTATCATTCCCGCGCGGTCTTCCACCCAGATAGTATTTTCAAATAAATCATTGATGGAGTTAATATAATCCTGTGAGGAGAGGTTTGTCTTTGTGCATTCGATGCCTTTGACCTGACTGAATGTTGGGTATAAACCTGCTCCGAAAAGGCGGTTAAAGTTTTTGACTCCGCGGAGCTGAGCGGTTAATGGAATGCATAATGATGAAGAAATTATTAAAGTATCGTCGGAGATATTATCTTCTAAGTACTTGAGATTATTGAATTTTAACTCCTTGTCGTAATTTGTAACTTCAATGGTTATATCGGCATCGGTTGGAGATGCTGAGAACTGGTATTTGGAGCTAAGGAAGTTTTTTAGTTCGGAAATCAGGGCGTCATTATCGCCGATTATGAATAAATTCTTCATTTGAAATTAATTTAATTTGTCACTTTCTTTTGAAAGATCAAAAGAAAGTAACCAAAGAAAAATCTTCTGCTGCTGAGACGGATACACACCCCGCCGCTTTGCGGCACCCCTCTCAAGAGGGGAATTTAAAAACTAAAAACTTGTCACCCTGAACTTGATTCAGGGTCAACGTTTCGTTGATGGATGACCCAAAGGGTTCCCCCTGCTTGCGCAGGAATGACTTCTTATTTAAATGACTTCTTATTTATATGAACAAAACCGACTTAAAAAAATATTTAGAACAGGTTTATAATCAGTATAAGCATAAACATTCATCGAAAGACCCGGTTTGGGTGCTGCATAAGTTTGTGCACGAACGAGATATCGAAATTGCCGGGCTGATTGTCTCTTGTTTTGCCTATGGGCAGGTTGATCAGATAAATAAGTTCACCGGCGAATTATTTTCAAGAACTTCGATGAATATTTACGAATTTACTGCGAATTTTAATGAACAAAAAGACAAAAAATTTTTGAGAGGGCTGTATTACAGGTTCAATGATGAGAAGGATTTGGTTTATTTGTTTAAAAATCTGAACAGGGTATTGAAGGAACATGGAAGCTTGAAGAAAGTCTTTTTGAAGCATCATAAAAATGAGAATGAGAATATTTTGGATGGATTGACCGGGTTAGTGGGTGAGTTAAGAAAGGAGACGCAAAACAAGAATCAAAAGGAGACGCAAAATATTGCGTCTCTACGATATTTACTGCCGTCGCCGGAGGATAATTCGACTTGCAAGCGGCTGAATTTGTTTATGAGGTGGATGGTAAGGAAAGATGATATTGATTTGGGGATATGGAAAGAAATTGATAAGAGTAAATTGGTTATGCCTGTTGATACGCATATTTATAAAGTGACCCAGAAGCTGAAGATGGTTAAGAGGAAAAGCTGTGATTTGAAATATGCGGTTGAGCTGACGAATGAGTTAAAGGAATTTGATGCTGATGACCCTGTGAAGTATGATTTTGCGCTGTGTCATGTCCGGCTCGACAAAAAGTTTTAAATTTATATCAACGCTGAATTTTTATGATTTGTTTATGATTCACGCTGAAAAAAAAATAAAGAAATTAAAAAATTTCTGCGTAATTCATAGATTTCATAAATATCTGCGTTGAAAGATATTTTACTCCTCTTCTAAAACTATGTCCGTTATGCTGTTGAGTTTTGCGAATTCGAGGGCTTCGGCTTCGGTTTCGAAAGATTTGTAAGCGTCGAATTCAAGATAACGTTTTACACCGCCAGTGTTCACTTCAATTACGGGTCTGGCAATGCCGCCGTGATAATTATAAACCTGAAGCACCCAGTATTTAACGGGAATTTTTGCGAGCTCCTCTTCGGTAACTCTTTTCTTTGGAACGAATTTCATTTTGCGGATGATGAGCCAGCTGTCGCTTGAAGGAAGCGTGAGGTCGTGCGGCGCGTTGATTAACTCGCCGGGGATGACTTCGCCTGTCAGATATGAATAATCTTTAACTTTTGTGAATTCAATGAGCCATGTTTTGTCAGGGTCATCGGTTGCCTGTGCGAGGAAATTTGAAACATAATAAACTACGCCGCCGAACCAGACAATAGAATTTTTTTCGAGATTGAAATTCAATGCGGCAGTATCGTTTTTGAGTTCAATTGATGCAGAGTTCATTGAAATATCTTTCACAGTCCAGTTGAGACTGCCGAAATTTTGCCGGTCGCCCGTACCCATTGTGAAGATATTTTTATAGTTGGTGTATATAACATAGCATTTTATTGCGAGCATAATCTCGCCGCCGAATCTCATTTCCATACCGCCGGGATTTTTGATGGCATATTTTGAAATGGTACAGATACGGTATTTGCAGCCGTTCGTGACGTGAACCGTATCACCGAGAGCATATCCGCCGGTGAACGGCTTGGAAGTCTCGGTCATATAGTTCGAGATGTCCACTTTTGTTTCGTAGTTATCAACATAAAATCCGTCAATGAAAAGTATCCTCCCGCAAAGCTCAAGGGAAGTGTTTTCTACTAACGGAACTTCCTGTGAGTAGGAACTGCTTGTAAAAAGAAAAATGAATGCGAGAAATGAAAGGGTTAGTTTCATAGTTTGTTGTTGAGTGGAGAAAATTTAACGATGAATTGTGCGAATTGAAACGAAAAAATTTAGGAAGGGAAGCCACGAATTATCACGAATTGCACGAAAGGATTTGCCACAGAGAACACGGAGAATCACAAAGAAAAGACTAACCACAGATTTACACGGATTAACACAGAATATCAGAGGTTAAAGGTGAAAGGTGAGAAGTATGAAGTCAATATTCCCCCTTTGGAGGGGGATAAAGGGGGAGGATTAATAAACTGTCCTCCTCCTAAATCCTTCCCGACAGGTCGGAACAGGCACTCCAAAGGAGGACTTACACACCCCGTCTTTGACTTCGCCGAATCCACCTCCCGCCTTGACGGGACGTTCCGCCTCTTCTCATAGGGACTCCTTCGGAGCAAGAGGGGAATTAAAAAGCTAAAAACTTGTCACCCTGAACTTGATTCAGGGTCAACGAGTGCTTTCCGTTTAAAATGATTTTTGTTTGGGTTCCCGCCTGCGCGGGAATGACATTAAGAGAAAGTGCAGAAAAATAAAGATACAATATTTTGCGTCTGTTGAAAGAGGATAATTCAAAGAATCTCTTCGCAGGATTGACAAATTATTTCATAATTTGTAGACAGACAAGAATGTCTGTCTTACCAAAATGAAATGTCATTCTTCGCTTCGCTCAGAATGACATTAAGATAGATATTAAAATATAAAAAAACCTGTCAAGTTTGCACCTGACAGGTTTTTATTTTTTACTTTTGCCTTTTTACTTTTTACGAGGAGAGGATTAATACATATCACCCATGCCGCCACCCATTCCCGGAGGCATTCCCATAGGTGCTTTTTCCTTTTCAGGTTTTTCGACGATACAAGCTTCGGTCATCAATAACAAAGAAGCAACCGATGCAGCGTTTTCAAGAGCTACTCTTGTTACTTTAGTAGGGTCGATGACACCTGCTTTTACAAGGTCTTCATATTTTTCAGTTGCAGCGTTGAATCCGTAGTTACCTTTGTTGTTTTTGACTTCATTGATAACAACCGAACCTTCAAGACCTGCGTTTGAAACGATTTGTCTGATTGGTTCTTCGATGGCTCTTTTGATTATGTTAATACCTGTCATTATGTCTGAGTTAGCATCTTTCAATTTTTCGAGGTTAGCGCTGACTCTTAAAAGAGCAACACCACCGCCCGGAACGATACCTTCTTCAACTGCAGCTCTGGTAGCGTGTAAAGCGTCTTCGACTCTTGCTTTCTTTTCTTTCATTTCGACTTCGGTAGCAGCACCGATTTTCAATACTGCAACTCCGCCTGAAAGCTTTGCAAGGCGTTCCTGTAATTTTTCTTTGTCGTAGTCAGAAGTTGTTTTGTCCATCTGAGCTCTGATTTCATTGATACGTTTCTTAATGTCATCCGATTTTCCGGCACCTTCAACGATTGTTGTGTTGTCTTTATCAACAACGATTCTTTTTGCGGTTCCTAAGTATGAAAGTGTAGCGTTCTCGAGCTTGTAACCCTGCTCTTCGGAAATTAATGTTCCAGCGGTCAGGATTGCAATGTCTTCGAGCATAGCTTTTCTTCTATCGCCAAATCCCGGAGCTTTAACAGCAACTACTTTTAAAGTACCGCGTAATTTGTTTACAACTAGTGTAGCAAGAGCTTCACCTTCGATGTCTTCTGCAATGATTAAAAGTCCTCTTCCTTGCTGCGCAGTTTTTTCAAGAATAGGAAGCAAGTCTTTCATTGTAGAAATTTTCTTATCGTAGATTAAGATATAAGGGTCTTCGAGCTCAGCTTCCATAGATTCAGGGCTTGTCACGAAGTAAGGTGATAAGTAACCTCTGTCGAATTGCATACCTTCAACAACGTCAACGTTTGTATCTGTTCCTTTTGCTTCTTCAACTGTGATAACACCATCTTTGCCGACTTTTTCCATTGCCTGCGCAATAAGGTCGCCGATGTATTTGTCATTGTTAGCTGAAATAGCACCAACTTGTGCGATTTCTTTGTTTTCTTTGATAGGGGACGAAAGGTCTTTCAATCCTTTTACGAGTTCGCTAACTGCAAGGTCGATTCCTCTTTTTAAATCCATCGGGTTAGCACCGCTTGTTACGTGCTTTAAACCTTCACGGTAAATTGCCTGAGCAAGAACTGTTGCGGTAGTTGTTCCGTCACCTGCAACGTCAGAAGTTTTTGAAGCAACTTCTTTTACCATTTGTGCGCCCATGTTTTCAACGGGATCTTCGATTTCGATTTCTTTAGCTACTGTAACACCGTCTTTGGTAACAGTAGGAGCACCGAATTTTTTATCGATAACAACGTTACGTCCTTTTGGACCTAATGTAACTTTTACTGCATTAGCGAGAGTGTCCACACCTTTTTTGAGGGCGGCTCTTGCGTCTGTGTCAAATGTTATTAATTTGCCAGCCATATTGTTTGTTATTCCTTTTTAGTTTTTTAAAATTTAGATGATTGCATAGATGTCTGATTCGCGCATAATCAAATATTCTTGTCCGTCAACAGTGATTTCGGTTCCTGAATATTTTCCGTATAAAATTTTGTCGCCTTTTTTAACTGCCATGGCAACTGTTTTTCCGTCGTCTGTAACTTTTCCTGAACCGACAGCAACAACTTCACCTTTCATAGGTTTTTCTTTTGCTGTATCAGGAATGATTAATCCACCTGCAGTTTTCTCTTCAGCTTCCATTGGCTTCACGAGAACTCTGTCATGTAATGGTTTAAGATTCATGTTTTGTTTTCCTTTTTGATTTATGTTTTATTAACGAATTTTGATTTTATTTTACACACCCCGTCTTCGACTTCGTCGAATCCACCCCTCTCGAGAGGGGATTTTGGAGAGTTGAATTGATTGCTGATTAGCAATCAGTATGTATGAATGCTAATATAATATAAACGGATGGTGAAAGCAATTCAGAAATAAGGTTTGTGACAGGAATTGTATAAAATTAATGTAAAATTTGATTGAAATAAAAGAATATTAGCTTTTGGAGCGTTTTTGACGCTTGGGATTGTTGCTTAAAATGGCATATTAGCTTAGATTCCCGCCTTTGCGGGAATGACAACTAGAAACATTTTATCACACTCTCAAGGGGATTCTTCGCTTCGCTCAGAATGACACAAGGAGACGCAAAATGTTGCGTCTCTACAATATCCCTATTGAATAAATTAATTTATTTCTTTTTAAGTTGTTTTATTAGGCTTGTGAAGATGCGGGAGGCGTGGTCGCGGGAGTTTTCGATAAAGAATTTATCTGTTTCCATTCCGCCGCAGACAACACCCGCGGTGTAAACTCCTTTGACGTTGGATTGAAAATATTTATCCATTTTCGGCTTACCGTTTTTCACGTTGATGCCGATACAGGTAAGGAGAGAGAAGTTCGGGTGATAGCCCGTCATCGAGAAAGTGTAATCGTTTTTGATTTTGAAAATTTTTGCTTTCTGCTTCGGAAGTTTTTGTTCGAGGACTAAAAACTTCGGAGTGATTTCAAGAACTTTGGTATGAAAAAAAGATTTTATCGAACCTTCTTTGATGCGGTTTTCGATGTCGGGACGAACCCAATATTTTACGCTTGGCTTTATGTCGGCTTCGCGAACGATAAGAGTAACGTTTGCATTCTTGCGAAATGTTTCGAGCGCAACATCGACAGCAGAATTTCCTCCGCCGATAACAGCTACGTCTTTATAAGCATACGGATGGGCTTCATCAAAGTAGTGTTTTACTTTCGGAAGCTCCTCGCCGGGAACGTTGAGCAAGTTTGGATTGTCATAAAAGCCGATTGCGATGATGATTGTTTTTGTTGTATAAGAACGAAGCGAGGTTATAACATTGAACTTTGGGTATTTGCCATTGAGTTCGAGTACACGCTCGTCTGTGTGAATATTAAGTTCATATGCTCCTGCAACGCGAGAGTAGTAATCAAGAGCTTCGCGTCGGGTCGGTTTTACGTCGTGAGATACAAACGGCACTCCTCCGATTTCGATTTTCTCAGATGTCGAGAAAAAAGTCATGTTGGTGGGGAAGTGAAAGATGGAATTCACTACGCATCCTTTTTCTATTATAACATAATTGAGATTATTTTTTTTTGCTTCTATTGCGCAGGCGAGACCGATTGGTCCTGCACCGATTATTACAACATCATAAATTTTTTTGCTTGGCATATTTACAGGTGATTATTTTATATTTCGGAAACGTTAATCATGTTTGCAACTTCAGGGTTATCAAAAGGTATTGATGCAACGACGACAATCCTGTCGCCTTTATTGAGTATATTATTGCTGATAATTTTTTCTTTAATGATGTCCATTGTTTCGCCATAGCGCGGAGTGCGTTCAATCATAATTGACTCAACTCCCCATACAAGCTTGAAACGGCGCACCATTTTATCGTTGTTGGTTGCTGAAATTATTTGCGCACCCGGACGGTGATTTGAAATCAGCAATGCTGACCGCCCCGTGCGGGTCATTGTGATGATTGCTTTTGCATTTACACGAGCGGCTATAACGCTCGCGGAATTGCAGATTGTGTGAATAGTGTTTTCAGGTGAATCTTCGACGAAAATCTCGCTGTGATAAAACGACGGTTTAATTGTCTCGGTGCGCAGAATGATTTTTTTCATCATGCTGACTGCAAGAACAGGATATTGTCCCGTTGAAGTTTCTGCCGAGAGCATAACGCAATCGGTGCCGTCGAGAATAGCATTTGCAATATCTGAGGCTTCTGCGCGCGTGGGTGTTGGTTCGGTAATCATGCTTTCGAGCATTTGTGTTGCGGTGATAACGGGCTTAATCTTATCGTTGCATTTTTTAATAATCATTTTTTGAAGAAGAGGGACTTCTTCATTTGAGATTTCAACGCCAAGGTCACCGCGAGCAACCATAATCAAATCTGTTTCTTCAATAATTGAATCTATGTTTGCTATAGCTTCGGGTCTTTCGATTTTTGCGATAACTTGAACGTCGGCATTTTTGGATTTTAATGTTTCTTTAAGAAGACGTATGTCATCTGCAGTGCGGACAAAACTCATAGCAACGAAGTCGATGTTATTCTGTAAACCAAACTCAAGGTCTTGCAAATCTTTTTCTGTTACAGATGGAAGCTTTATTTCGGTATGAGGAAGATTAACTCCTTTATTTTCTTTTAAGATACCTCCGACTACTACTTCGCAATCGCAATACTCACCGCTTATGTCAATGTCAGATACTTTTAATTTTAAATTTCCGTCATCAAGCAAAATAATTTCATCAAGCTTTACATCAGAAGGAAGTCCTGAATATGTAGTAGAAAAACCCTTCTGATCACCGACTCTTTCATTGGAGGAAATGCGGACAGTGTCGCCGAGATTGAGGAGAATGAAGCCGTTTTCGAGCTTACCAACACGTATTTTTGGTCCTGACAAATCCTGAATGATGGCAATCATTTTTCCTGCTGTCTTGCCTGCCTCACGGATGTAATTAATGTATTGTAAATGTTCCGTGCGCGTGCCATGAGAGAAGTTGAGGCGCGCCCCGTCCATGCCTTCTTTGATGAGTTCGAGGATTTTTTCAACGGATGCAACTGCAGGACCTATAGTGCATATTATCTTTGTTTTTTTAAACTGCATTCTTGTTATTTATTTTAACACACCCCGTCTCCGACAAGTCGGAGCCACCCCTCTCAAGAGGGGATTTTCAAATTACTTTTTGTATTTGAAATAAGATGCTTTATAGACTTTATAAACTTTATGAACTTTATAAACTTACTGATTAAGATAAAACAATTATTTTTCAAAATGAGTTTAAAAAATAAAGTAGTTTTTATAACGGGAGCGACAAGCGGAATAGGGAAGTCGTGCGCAGTTGCATTTGCAAAAAAGAAAGCACGGCTGATAATCTGCGGAAGAAGGAAAGAGAGATTAGAGGAGCTTGCGAAAGAGCTGAAGAAAAAATGCAAAGTTGATATTCTGACTTTGAGCTTTGATGTCCGCAAATATAAAGAAGTTAAAAAAGCAGTTGGGGGTTTATCAGGAGAATGGAAAAATATTAACGTGTTGATTAATAATGCGGGGCTTTCCAGAGGATTGGATAAATTGCATTCAGGAGTTTTGGATGACTGGGAAGAAATGTTGGACACGAATGTGAAGGGTTTGCTTTATGTGACGAGAGAAATTTTGCCGGGAATGATTGATAGAAATTCCGGACATGTAATTAACATCGGTTCGATTGCGGGTCATGAAGTTTATCCCGGAGGAAATGTGTATTGCGCAAGCAAACATGCTGTTGATGCGATTACTAAGGGATTGAGAATGGACGTAAACGGAACGAAGGTGCGTATTTCGACGATTGACCCGGGATTGGTTGAGACTGAGTTCAGCATAGTGAGATTTAGAGGGGATAAACAAAGGGCAAAGACGGTTTATCACGGATTGAAACCGCTGACTCCCGATGATGTTGCAAATGCGGTTATGTATGCTGCTGAAAGACCTGCAAATGTTGTTGTTGCCGAAATGATTTTACTTCCTGTTGCGCAGGCGAGTTCAAGCATAGTGAGTAGAAAATAAATTAGTTAAGAATTAACATTAAAATCCTATTTATACGTTAATTTCCCATTAGGAATTAATAAAAAAACTTCATAATTTTACATTATCCTGACCTCTTTTATAACTAATTAAATTCACCAAAATGAAATATTTATTATCACTTTTGATGGTTTTGGGATTAGCGGTAACAACATATGCAAATCCTAAAATTCAAATTGATCTTCAGCATCAAATGACACAAGTCCGTGCTGATGAGCAAATCCCCATATATATTCTTTTCAATCAGCATTTAACATTAAATGACTTTGCTGATATTAGCTACGATACTCCAAGGCAAGAAAGAAGGAGAATCGTGATTGAAAGATTACAGAATTTCGCAAACAATTATCAGAGAGACATAAGACCATATCTTGACATGAAAGTATCTGAAAGAGATGCAAGCAGTTATGAAGTTCTATGGATAAACAATTGTATCGCATTAAGCGCGAACTCCGAAGTCATTAATGACATTGCAAACAACTTCGATAACGTAATGATGATTTGTTATGACAGACCTGTGCCGCTTGAGGAATTACGAGATGTTATTCTTGCACAAATTCCTTTTAACAATGCCGTTGTAACTTCAACCATAAATCCGGGAATTACCTCATTGAAAGTTGACCTGTGCTGGGCACAAGGCAACAGAGGCGCAGGCGTGCTTGTAGCAAATTCGGATGACGGTTTCTGGTGGAAACATCCTGACGTAGTTAACGGTATCTGGCAAAATTTAGGTGAAGATGCAAATTCAAACGGAAGAACCATAAATATTGTACCCGGAGGAACAAGCTCGGCATTCGATGCGGGTGATGTGAATGGTGTTGATGATGACGGGAACGGAAAAATTGACGATTTAATCGGCTGGGATTTCACAACAAATAATTATAACGTTACATCTGCTTCACACGGAACAGCAACTTTAAGTCAGGTTATCGGCGATGGAACAATGGGTAATCCGACGGGTGTAGCACCACTTGCAAAATCGATTGTAATGAGAAATGCGAGCGGTCAAACACAACAATGGGCGGCTTTTCAATATGGTCTTTCAAAAGGAGCTGACGTAATAACAAGCTCATTGAGCTGGAAATGGCCTTCAAGACCCGATTACAGTCAGTTCAGAATAGTAACTGACATGACACTTGCTGCGGGTTCCATTCATACAAACTCAACAAGCAATGACGGTAATGGAAACGGTTTTCCTTTAAACATTTCAACTGCAGGTAACTGTCCTGCACCATGGCTTCATCCTGACCAGTTAAAAATTGGCGGTGTCGGCGGTGTCCTTGGAACCGCAAACATTAATGTAGGCTCTAATGTCATTCAAAGTTCTTCACCATGGGGACCTGCAACATGGGGTAACTGGAATTTATGGGGAACATACAACAATGTTATAGACCCTTCTCATAAGGATTATTCATACAGCAGAGTTGCTCCTGTTGAAATGCCTGACTCAATGGGGTTATTGAAACCTGACATTGCATCACCTGGAGAAGGAACTATTGCATGTTATGTAAGTTCCGGAACGGGTTATGGCTCAACATTCGGAGGAACATCATCCGCAACTCCACACACTGCAGGTGTTGTTGCTTTGATGCTTTCAATTAATCCTGAAATGCTTCCGAGAGACATTGCAAAAGTTATACAGATGACTGCAATTGACATGGGAGACCCGGGAAAAGATTACAGATATGGCGCAGGAAAGATTGATGCATTTGCTGCTACAAGCTCACCGAAATTTTTAGTTGCAGGAATTAACGGTCCGAGCAACATGCTTATGAACTCATCACTTGCAGCATCAGATACAGCAAGAGAGCTTGTCGGGATAAAAATTTCTACTTCATTAAATCCGCAGCTTGGTTCTTTGAAGCTGTTAAAGTTCGGAATGACTACGAATGCAACGGCATCTCACATAACAAGCTTTGATTTATACTTTGATAAAGATAAAAGCGGATTAGTAAGCACAGGTGATATTAAAGTCGGTTCATTGCCTTACCAGTCAATGGGTCCTTTAACATTTGATAATCTGAAATTCAAATTTCTCGATACTGCCAGAACACTTATTCTGGTTGCAAAAACTACAGGTTCAGCATCGGGTTCGCAAAATGTTAATATTGGTTTGACTGATACAAATCAGGTAGTGGCATATTATACAACAACTGCTTCAGCAACAAACTTTCCGTTCGGAAGCGTAACAGGAACAGGAAGCAACACTGAATTGATTTCTTATGATTTAGGACAAAATTATCCTAATCCATTCAATCCTGAAACTCAAATCAGTTTTTCGATTGCAAAAGACGGAATGGTAAAGATTACATTGTTTGACGTTCTTGGAAAACAAGTAGCAACTCTTGTAAATTCATTCAGAACTGCAGGAAGTTATAAAGTTGAGCTGAATGCAAATAATTACAAGATGTCGAGCGGAATATATTATTATAAGATTGAATCGGGAAGTTTTAATGATGTTAAGAAAATGATTTTAGTAAAATAAACTTTAAAGATTTTACCAATGTTTAGGAGTAAAAACCCTAAACATTGGTAAATTATATATTTAAAAAAGGGTTGATTTAAATATTCTTTTTATTAATATTTCGTTATAAATCTAAATAATCCCAAGCGGAGGAGAAAGAAATGAAGAAATTTATACTAGCTTCTTTATTAGTGTTCTCATTACTCATATCAACTAATAATTCACAAGCACAACAATTTAATACCACTCTTGAATATTGCACCGGAACATGGTGTCAATGGTGTCCATGCGGTCATGATATTATCGATCAAATTTTGGCAGTCTATCCTAATACTGTTGTATTGGCATATCACGGAGCAGGAAGTGACCCGTGGCAGTCATTTACTTCAGGCATAAGAGGATTAATGGGAATGTCTGCATATCCGACCGGAACAGTCGGAAGAAGAACCGGAATAATTTCCAGAGGATCGTGGGGAAGCAATGTTGTTCAGCAAACAATTGGTATTACTCCTACAATCACTGTTCAAAAGCAGAAATCAATTAATGCAACAAACAGAACTATTACGTTGGAACTTACATTTACTGCAACCGCAAACATGACAGGTAATTATTTTATAAACTTTATTTTAACAGAAGATAATATAATTTACGGTCAGACATCAAATAACACATGTTCACCCGGAACTACATATTTTCCGAACTATGACCATGACCACGTTGTAAAAGCAATGATTAACGGTGATTTAGGTGAAGCTTTAAATACTGGCGGAGTATGGAATCAAGGTCAGGTAATTACAAAAACTTTGAATTATACAGTTCCTGCAGGAATTGAGTTCTCAAATGCTTTTGTTAATTATTTAGTTTATAAGCAAGAGGGTGCATTATCCTCACAAAGTGAAGTTGGTATTGCAGAATGGATTGACATCGACGGACCAACAAACATAACTCCGATTTCAAATGGAGTTGCTGACGGGTATTCACTTTCACAAAATTATCCTAATCCTTTCAATCCACAGACAAACATTAATTTTACAATTCCAAAAGATGGAAACGTAACATTAAAAGTTTATGACGCACTCGGAAACGAAGTAGCATCATTAATGAACGGTTTCCTTAAAAAAGGATTGTATAAAGCTGAGTTTGATGGTAAAGGACTTTCAAGCGGAATTTATTTCTATAAATTAATAACCGACGGATTTACCGATACAAAGAAAATGATATTATCGAAGTAAAATTTTTAAATTTATTGTTTTTAAATAAAAAGGGCTTCAAATAGAAGCCCTTTTTATTTATAAGCATTTTATTTTCATTGTAGTGCATAAAAATGTTGATTTTATTCATTTTTAATTATAAATTCTACTAACCTCATTAGCTCTTCCAGAATATTTATTTAAAGTTCTCTGTTTATACCAATATAAATTAATTTTAATAGAAGGAGAAAAAGAAATGAAGATTAAATTACTTATTTCAGTTGTAATATGTTCTTTATTTTTTGCGGATTTAAGTTATGGACAATGGACAGTTGCAACTACAGTTGTAACAGGCCAAACTTTTCCGGCAATTTCTGTTGCAGGACAAAATGTTGTATGGATTGCACGGGGAACGTCGGGAGTTCCGTTGGTTTACAGGTCAACTAACGGCGGAACGAATTTTACAAACGTAACGGGTACAGGAATTTCTCTCGATTTATTCTGCATTTGGGCAAGAGATGCGGACGTTGCATTTGTAGGTAACGGTGGTGGTGCAGGAGGCACAGGCGGAAATGCATCTTTTTATAAAACAACAAATGGCGGAACTACATGGACACTTGTTGCATCAACAGGAGGAACCTTAGCATTTTTTAATGGAATAACTTTTTCAAAATTAATGCCATCATTCGGCATTGCACAAAGTGATCCTCCAACAGGTTCAGGACAACCTTATTATGTTTCAAAAACTACTGATGGAGGTACAACATGGACACTTACCAATCCACCGGGCATAACAGGTGAAGCATCAGCAGCAAATTCAATTGTGGTATTAGATAACATGTGGTATGGCTTTGGTTTGAATGCCTCATCCAGAGTTTATTTTACAACAAATGGCGGAACGAATTGGACAATAGGAACATTGGGTATTGCCGGCACGTTCGTTTCAGGTTTTGCAATGAGCGATAATAAGACCTTAGGTATTGCGGCTACTCAATCATCGCTTCCAAGTATTGCCAGAACGACAAACGGCGGAACAACATGGGCTACTGTGAATGTAGGAACAGGATTTACCGGATATTGTACTACTAAATGGATTGAAGGAACTAATACTTGCTATATTTCGTGCGATGGTGCAGGAGCAACAGGAGGTGCAATCAAAAAAAGTACTGATGGCGGTGCAACATGGACAACAATGACCACCGGAGGAATAACGGGTGTTCAACATATGGAGTTTACAAGAATAGGAACAGTTGTTTACGGTTATGCTGTTACAAGTTTGGGAACAGTTTTAAAATTAGTTGATAATGTAACAGGTATTGAACCTATAAATAATCTTATTCCTTCTCAATATAAACTTGGTCAGAATTATCCAAATCCATTTAATCCTTCAACTACAATTGAATTCTCAATTCCTATTTCAGGCAACGTGAGTTTAAAAGTTTATGATGCTTTAGGCAAGGAGGTAGCTTCAATTTTAGATGGCTACAGAACGGCGGGAAATTATTCCGAACAATTTATTGGAACTGAGCTAACATCAGGAGTTTATTATTATCAGCTTATCTCAGGAGATTATAAGCAAACCAAAAAATTCATGTTGGTTAAATAATTTTCTCATTCTTTCTTGATGTTGTTAAAGAAGGGGTTATATAACCCCTTCTTTATTTGGAGTCAGATAATAATTATTTAATATTCATACACTTATATGAATATTGATTTTATGCATAATTAGTTATAACTTGACGGAAATGGAAGTATTTTTACAATACATATATTATGTCCCTCTCCGTGAATTTTTTGTTCCGGAATATTTATTCATCTACAGATTGCATCATATTCTAATGATGGATTTTTACAGAAAGCTTTTTTATAAATGTTACTGGAGAGACATCACAACAATCGAATCCGGCAGCAGATGGAAGAAAGTTTCCATAATAGGTTTCTCGATATTAGCTTCCATATTCATTTCATTTTTTTATGACCCATCAGACCCGACAAACTCAAAGTCGGCTTCAAGTCTTTTGAATGTTTCAAATTATATTAAGAAGTTTTTAATTACGATTTCAAATCTTAATGATAATTTTGTAAATTCATTTAACAAAATTCTGAATGGTATATTGAATCATAGTTATATTTTGTTTCTTGTACCCGCACATCAGAATCTTGCTTACATAAGACGCTGGAGAATTTAGCATTCCCGGTATTGCCTTAATCGCTTAATCCAAAAAACATTAGATATTGAGTTCAGCTCAGAACGAACATAAGATTCAAGAGTCTTATGAGTTTTGTAAAAATTTAGCAGTCAGCCATTACGAGAATTTTCCCGTAGGTTCTTTCTTAATACCAAAGGATAAGCGAAGATATGTTTACAGCATATATGCTTTTGCAAGAACAGCTGATGACATTGCTGATTCTAATGAAAGCTCTTATGATAAGTTTCATAAGCTCAGCGGATTAAAAGAGGATTTGCATAAGGTGGTTAAGAATGAGTTTGAGAGTATAAATGAAGATAACAAAAAGTTTTTAAGTGCTCTTTCACATACGATTGAAACATTGAACATTCCCGTTATGGAATTCGATGATTTGCTTGCGGCGTTTATGCAGGATGCAATAAAATCTCGATATGAAAAATGGGGTGAGCTGATTGAGTATTCGAAGTTTTCAGCTAATCCGATTGGTCATCTGATTTTAATTTTGTTTGGATATGACATGAAAAAAGATGCAAAACTATTTGAGTATTCGGATAAGATATGTACTGCACTGCAATTGACGAATTTCTGGCAGGATGTTTCAGTGGATTTGAAGATTGACAGGGTTTATATACCTGAAGAAGTTATGAGACAATATGAGTATGATTACGAGGCATTGATACTCGGGAGAGAAGATAAGAGGTTTCATAGTATGATGAAGGATTTGGTGAGCCGAACACGGAATTTGTTTTTGGAAGGAAAAGATTTGATTAATAATGTTTCGGGAAGATTAAAGCTTGAAATGAAGCTGACATATGCGGGAGGGAATGAGATTTTGAACAAGATAGAGAGAATAAATTACAATGTTTTAACTGAAAGAGTAAAATTAAGTAAAACGGATTTTATAAAATTGTTTTTCAAAACAATTTTCTGATGAGTTTAGTAATGGAAGAAGCAAAAGACATTTCGAAACAGAGCAAAAGCAGTTTTTTGTATTCGTTTTCTTTGTTAGGAAAAACAAAGAACGATGCAATAAACACAGTGTATGCATTTTGCAGAAAGACCGATGACATTGTAGATGATGAAAGCGTATCGACTGATGTAAAGTATAAAAGAATCCGTGAATGGAAAAATGAATTTGAAAATGCTTTGCAGGGGAGCTCAAAATATACTTTGCTGAATCATGTGAATCAGATTATTAAAAAATTTAATATTCCGGTTGAGCCGTTTTTTGAGCTAATAAAAGGAATGGAAATGGATTTGCAGAAGCACCGGTATAAAAACTTCGAAGAGCTTTATGATTATTGCTATTGCGCGGCGGCGACGGTGGGACTTATGTGCATAGAAATATTCGGTTATAGAAATTCAAAGACACGTGAGTTTGCGATTAATCTGGGAATAGCATTGCAGCTGACGAATATATTGAGAGATTTAAAGAAAGATGCAGAGAATGGTAGGATATATCTGCCAAAGGAAGAATTAGAAAAGTTTGGTTATTCAGAGGAAGAACTTTTGAGATATGAATATAATAATTCTTTTATAGAACTTATGAGATTTCAATGTGAGCGCGCGAGGG
Source organism: Ignavibacteria bacterium (assembly GCA_036262055.1). Lineage (NCBI taxonomy): Bacteria > Pseudomonadati > Ignavibacteriota > Ignavibacteria > Ignavibacteria bacterium. The sequence continues at coordinate 504,715 of DATAJP010000003.1, read as the reverse complement.
ATTATTATAAAAAAGCTAATGCTAACCTGACAAGAGAAGACAAAGGTTTAATGTTTGCGGCGAGGATAATGGAGAAGATTTATTTTGGTATTCTCGAAAAAATCGAGAAGATGAATTATAATGTATTTGATAAAGTTGCAAAGGTATCAAAGTTTAAAAAGATTTTTATAACGGCAGGGGTTTTTGTAAAGTATAGACTTTTATACAGCTTTAAAGACCCGAGACCTGCTTTTGATTAATCGTTCTTTAAAATAATTTAAATTATGCTAGAGAGTTCACAGAGAAAAAATAAAAATTTGCAAAACATCTCTGTGTGCTCTGTGGCTAAAACTAAATTTTGAAAAAAAAAGTTGTCATTATCGGCGGTGGACTTGCAGGATTATCGGCAGGTGTGTTTTTGAAAGAAGCTGATAAAGAAAATAAGCTCGACATAAAATTGTATGAAGGTTCGCCCAAGTTTGGCGGAAGAGCTTACAGTTTTTATGATGAAAAAAATCAGGTTTGGCTAGATAACGGACAGCATATTCTCGCAGGATGGTATAAAGATACTCTTGAGTATCTGAAAATAACCGGGAGCCTGAACAAACTGAATTTTCAGAAGAAACTTGAAATAAGTTTTTATGAAAAGGGAAAAGAAAGCGTTAAGCTGGATTGTCCGGGTGTTACCGCACCGCTGAATATAATTCTCGGCTTATTCAGATATAAACCATTAGGTTTTAATGACAAGAGGAGGTTTCTGAAGGTTCTGAAATTGATTAACAGGGAGAAGTATTCGGATGAGCTTTTAAAGAAACGAAATGTAAAAGACCTTCTGAAAGAATTAAGACAGGGTGACAATGCAATTAAATATTTCTGGGAGCCGTTTTTGCTTGCGGTGTTTAATACAAGCTTGGAGAAGATAAACGAAAGTGTGTTTGCAAATGTTCTTGCGGAGGGATTCGGGAAGAAAGGAAATGCAAACTTGTTGATTCCTGATAAAGATTTATCGAAGCTGTTGATTGACTATGCGATCAGGTATTACAAAGATAACGGAATGATAATAGAGGATAATAAAAGAATTAGTAGCTTAAAGATTACGGATGACAGTATTGAAGTGATTGAGGATGAAACGGGGGAGAAAGAAAGCTTTGATTATGTGATTTCGTCGGTTCCGTTCTTTAGATTCAGAGAGTTGTTTGATGAAAATGATTTTGCTAAATATTTTGATTATGATTTTGACATAAAGCATTCTTCGATTGTGTCGGTTCATTTGTTTTTTGAAGATGTGATAAATGAAAATGTTCTTAAAAATAATTCGTTTGGCATGAGCGGGCTGCTCGGAACGAATACTCAATGGATATTCAAACGAAATGATAAACATTTATCGATGGTAATCAGCGGAGCAGATTTTCTTGAATATGACGGAGGGAAAGTGATTGATATGACCGCAGAAAAGATTTTTGAAATGTGTAAAGAGGAGTTATCAAGGTGTTTACCGGGATTTGGCAGTTTGAAAATAAAAGATTATAAAGTAGTGAAAGAAAAAAGAGCGACCTTTATTCCCGATGTGGATTCTGAGAGATTCAGGTATAATGCAGAAACGAAAATTAAAAATTTATTTCTTGCGGGCGACTGGACAAATACAGGTCTGCCTTCAACAATAGAAAGCGCGGTGCGAAGCGGAAGAAACGCCGCAGAGCTTGTGCTTAACAAAGTTTAAAATTAAAATTCTTATTAAAGGAGGTTCCAAAATGGAAACAGCAACAAACACTCAAACAGTAATCGGAAAGATTTCACTTCCGGGCGAAGTTGAAAAAAATAATGCTGTTCTTGAAAAAGAACGAATGATTCAGGAAGCACTTCTTGAAGAAAAAAAGCGTCTTGAAAGGGAATACGGTGTCGAGAGCAAAAAAATCGAACACTTCAAACGTCCTTTTGAACATGCTTTTACAAGGTCACAAAGAAAAGACACAACGATTCTTTTCGGCGGTTTAACATGGAAGCATGAAAAACTTATTAAAGGTGCCCTTGAGGGAATCGGTTATAAGACCGATTACATTCCTGTGCCTGACAAGAAAGCGTTTCAATTAGGTAAGGAGTACGGCAATAACGGTCAGTGCAACCCGACATATTTTACCGTTGGTAATCTTGTTCAATTTTTGCAGACACTTGAGAAAGAAGGTCAGAGCAAGCAGGATATTATAGATAAGTATGTTTTCTTCACTGCGGGTGCATGCGGTCCGTGCAGATTCGGCATGTATGAAGCTGAATACCGTCTGGCTTTAAGAAACTCGGGATTCGATGGTTTCAGAGTGCTGTTGTTTCAACAAACCGGAGGATTGTCTCAGGAAGAAGCAGAAGCAGGCTTGGAAATGAACCTTGATTTCTTTTTGGGAATCTTGAATGCAATGATGGTTGGTGACGTAATTAATGACGTTGCATATCAGATAAGACCTTATGAAGTAACGCCGGGTGATACCGATAAAGCGATTGAGAAAACAATCGATATGTTTGCGGAGAGACTTCGCAGCAAAAAATATTTTGACTTCAACTCGCGTCTCGGACAGCTTATTCAGAAAATGCCTGCTTCCGAATATGTAGTGAAATTCTTAGACCAGATACTTGGTGATTATTACATGGAAACAATGCATGAGACAAAAAGAATTTTCAATGAGGTGAAAGTTGACAGAACCAGAATGAAGCCGATTGTGAAGATTACTGGTGAGTTCTGGGCGCAGACAACTGAGGGCGATGGTAATTTCAATATGTTTCCTTTCCTCGAAAGGGAAGGAGCACAGGTGCTTGTCGAGCCGATTGCAACGTGGATAATGTACATGCTTCATCAGGCAAAGAAAGTAAATGAAGATGAGCGTGGATTGATTGTTTCGAAAGAACTAGGAACTAAACTTACAGCAAAAGAAAAAATACAGCTTAAAAAAAATTATAAGCAATCGAAATTGGTTTTGACAATTGCAGAAAAAGTTTTTGACAGGGAGTATAATAGATTCAGAAAGGCATTGGACAATATGCCTCATGAGCTTGTTGACCAAAAAATTATGACTGAGCTTGCACATCCGTTCTATCATTCAAGAGTTGAGGGCGGTGAGGGGCATCTGGAAGTTGGAAAGAGTATTTATTATACAATAAATCATTTATGCCACATGGTGCTTTCATTGAAGCCGTTTGGTTGCATGCCGTCGACGCAGTCGGATGGTGTGCAATCAGTTGTGACTTCAACTTATAAGGATATGATATTCCTTCCGATTGAAACATCGGGCGAGGGTGATGTGAATGCACATTCGAGAGTTCAGATGGCTCTTGGCGAAGCAAAAGCAAAAGCAAAACTTGAGTATGCCGAGTGTCTTGAGAAGAGCGGGTATTCGCTTGATGAGATAAAAGCATACGTCGAAACTCATGAAGAATTGCAAAGACCTTTCCGTCATGTATCACACAGAAAGGGAATAGCCGGAGTCGGAGCGAATTTCATTCTCGACGTTGCAGAATTGATGAAGAAAGATGGGATTAAGAGCGTGAAGAAAGATGAAGAAGTTATTGAAGAAATAAAAGAAACAGTTGTTTAAATTAGGTTAGTTTTTCGTCAGGACGTAAGTCCTGACGACACCATAAAATATTTCACAGTGCGGTCAGGACTTATGTCCTGACCGAAATAAATTAAGAATGGGTTTAAGAAATAGAACATTATTTGATAAAAACGGAAATGTATTATTTATAACTACTACCGTTATGAATTTTGAAAGAATTTTTTCTCTTGGAAATAATTATAGTGATATTTTAATTTCTTCTTTAAAATACTTAATTAAAGAACATAACGCTTATCTTTTATCATATGTTATTATGCCGAGCCATATTCATTTTATAATAGCACTTCCAACAAATGAAAGTATATCAGATTTTATGAGAGATTTTAAAAAGTATACTTCAACTAAGATAAGAAAACAACTTGAGTCAGATAATCATGCCGAAATTATTGAATCATTGAGAAGTAATGCAATTGGGAAGAAGAATCAAATGTTTAAGTTATGGATGGATAGGTTTGATGATGTTGTTATTTATTCAGAAGAAATTCTAAAAATAAAAATTAATTATATTCATAATAATCCTGTTAAAGCAAATTTAGTTTCAAATCCCGAAAATTGGATTTATTCAAGTGCCGGAAATTATTTAAAAAGTGATAATAGTATTATTGAGGTTTATACTGATTGGGATTTTGATTTAAACCGTCAGGACGTAAGTCCTGACGGCACTCTAAAGGTAATAAATGAAGTTGTTGCTTAATTAAACTAAAAATTTTCTATTATGGCAGATATTAAAAGGAAATACTATATAGGGCTTGATGTGGGCTCGACGACAGTAAAGGCAATTGTTGTTGACATGGATACTGACGAAATGTTGTGGAGTGATTATCAGAGGCACGACACTAAACAGCCCGAAAAAACTCTTGAGCTTCTTAAGAATATAGAGAAAGACCTGAATCTGACAAATCCTGATGAGTTCAGAATTTTTGTGACGGGTTCGGGTGGAGCAAATATCGGAAAGCATCTCGGAGCAAAGTTTGTGCAGGAAGTGAACGCTGTTTCTCTTGCAGTTGAGAAGCTTTATCCCAATACGGGCTCGGTAATCGAGCTTGGCGGTCAGGATGCGAAGATTATCATCTTCAAAGAAGACCCCGAGACGGGGAAGAAGAAGAAAATTCCTTCGATGAATGACAAATGCGCGGGTGGAACAGGCGCGGTTATTGATAAGATTAACGCAAAGCTCAAAATTCCTGCTGACCAGCTTTGCCAAATGGGATATGAGGGCTTGAAGCTTCATCCTGTTGCCGGTAAATGCGGTGTATTTGCAGAGACAGACATCAACGGTTTGCAGAAATCAGGGGTACCTGCAGATGAGCTTATGGCTTCGCTTTTTGAATCGATTATTCAGCAGAATATATCAGTTTTAACGCGAGGACATACTTTAAGACCGGAGGTCTTACTGCTTGGCGGACCTAATACTTACATCAAAGGAATGAAAGATTGCTGGAGGCATAATATTCCCAAAATCTGGAAAGAACGTAAGGTCGAATTACCTCCGGGAAAGACTCCCGAAGACCTGATTATTGTGCCTGACAATGCTCAGTATTTTGCTGCAATTGGAGCAATTGAGTTTGGCAAGGAAGAGGAAGAGCATATCGGGGTTTATAAAGGATGGGGCGGACTTGAGCATTATATTTTGGTCGGGCGTGAGGAAGAAAAGAAGCGAATGAGCGGCGGAAATGATACCGGGCTTTATAAAACTGAAGAAGAACTGGCGGAATTTAAGGCAAAGCATACTTTAGAGAAATTTAAACCGGCACAGTTTAAGCCGGGCGAAGTTGTGCGCGGATTTATAGGTATTGACGGCGGTTCCACTTCAACTAAGGCGGCTTTGATTTCCCTGGATAAGCAAGTTTTGATTAAGTCATATCAGCTATCGAAAGGTAATCCGATTGAAGATACAATGGAGATTATTTATAAAATCCAGCAGCAGGTTGAGGAGCAGGGCGCGACTCTTGAAGTACTTGGTGTCGGAACAACGGGATATGCGAAGGATATTTTGAAGGATGTGCTAAATGCAGACGTTGCGCTTGTTGAGACTGTTGCGCACACGCAGGCGGGACTGCATTTTTATCCTGATTGTGATGTAATTTGCGATGTCGGCGGTCAGGATATTAAAATTATTATTTTAAATCAGGGAAGAGTTGTTGATTTTAAATTGAACACGCAATGCTCTGCCGGCAACGGATATTTCTTACAATCGACTGCGCAGGGATTTGGATATCCTGTTGAGCAGTTTGCCGATGTAGCATTTTCTGCAAAGACATATCCGATGTTCGGGTATGGATGCGCGGTGTTTATGCAGTCTGACATTGTTGATTTCCAAAGACAGGGATGGAAAGCCGAGGAAATCATGGCAGGACTAGCAAATGTGCTTCCGAAAAATATCTGGCTTTATGTATCGCAAATTCCGAATCTTGCAAAGCTTGGTAAAACATTCGTGCTACAAGGCGGAACACAGCATAACTTAGCGGCTGTAAAGACACAGGTTGATTTTATAGAGGATAGATTTAAAGGCTCGGGAATTACACCTAATGTATTTGTTCATAAACATACGGGTGAAGCGGGGGCAATAGGATGCGGTATCGAAGCAGCGAGATTATATGCAAACGGACATAGGACATCGTTTATCGGACTTGAAAAAGTTGCTAAGATTGTTTTCAAAACCACGAGAGAAGAATCGACGAGATGTTATTTCTGCAAGAATAAATGTCTGAGAACTTTTATTGATGTTAAGACTGATATTAAAGAAGACGCAAATTATGAAGCAGAAAAGAAAAAGTTTTTAGAGCTGAACGTGATTCCTGCGGAAGAAGTTATTAATCCGAAGTCAAAGGTGCCGATGGCGGAGGGAACGCAGAGATTGATTATTGCAACTTGTGAAAAGGGAACTGTTGAAGATATTAACGATATGAAAGACATCAAGAAAGGTCTCGATGACATTAAGAAAGCTAATCCGAATTTTGTTGACCAGGCGGCGACTAAGGCATTTGTTGGATTTAAACCAACTGTTGTTGCAGAGCCGGTTGGTGAGGAACCGAAAGGAATGTTTGTATCAAAAGCAAAAAAAGATGAATGGGCAAAGAGAAAAGAGCTTGTCGAGAAACGAAGCAAGATTGTAATTGGCATTCCGAGGTTGCTTAATATGTATCAGCATACTCCGTTTTTCACTGCGTATTTTGAAGCGCTTGGAATTATGCCGGGTAATTTTGTTTATTCGGAATATACTTCCGAGGAGCTTTACAAAGCAGGCGCAAAGCGCGGAAGCATTGACCCATGCTTCCCGTCGAAAGTTGCTATCCCTCACGTTCATAACCTGATGTATGTTCAGCATAAAAAGAAAAAACTTGATTTCATTTTTTCTCCGATAGTCGATAATATGCCGTCTGATTTGGTGCATGCGCAGGCGCATAATGCTTGTCCAACAATTACCGCAACGATTGAAGCCGCAAAAGCTGCATTTACAAAAGAAGGTGACTTGTTTAAGGAATCAGGACTTGAGTATATATCAACATTTGTTCAATTGTTCAATCCGCAATTGACGGCAAGACAGTTGTTTGAAGAGTTTAAGGACAGACTTGGACTAACAGAGGAAGAGAATTATAAAGCAGTCAATGAAGGATATAAGGCGTATAATAAATTCATGAATGACCTTAAAGACGGTTCAAGAAAAACGCTTGATGATTTGAAGAAAGAAGATAAAATCGGAATTGTTGTTCTTGCAAGACCGTATCACAATGACCCGGGAATTAATCACGAAATACTGGAGGAATTCCAAAAGCTTGGATATCCTGTTTTCTATCAAGATACATTGCCGACTGACCCTGATGTTTTAGAAGAACTATTCGGTGCTGAGGTCGAAGCAGGCATGATTAAATCTGCTATGGACATTGAAGACGTATGGAAAAATTCTTATTCTGAAAATACATCGCGAAAAGTCTGGGCTGCGAAATATACTGCAAGGCATCCGAACCTTGTTGCGCTTGAGCTTTCATCATTTAAATGCGGACATGATGCTCCGATTTATACGGTAATTCAGGAGATTGTTGAAAGTTCGGGAACACCGTATTTTTCATTCAAAGACATTGACGAGAATAAGCCATCGGGTGCAATTAAGATTCGTGTTGAGACAATCAGCTACTTCTTGAAACGATATCGCGAAGACATGATAGCGAAAAACAACAAACAAAGAACTATTGAAGAAAAATTAAAAGAGCTTGAAGCGAAGTTGAGAAATGAAGAAGAATTATTGAAACGAATTAAATTCCTTGATGAAAAGAAAAATGATATTGTGAGAGTTGAAGAGATAGGATTTAAAAAGGAAGAAGAAGTTATGGCATGAAGAGGCGGACGTTCAGTGCTGAAATTTTAATAATTGGCGTTAATCCTTATGTGCGTCCGCCAGATTCAATATTAAAATTTATCTTTAAACAGGCAGGTAAAGAAACGAGTCCAATTCCTGTCGAAGGCAAAGTTAATGGCGCAGCTTTTCAGCAAACATTAGTTCGATATTCAGGTGACTGGCGATTATATATTAACAATGTTATAGCAAAAGCCGCCGGGCTTAAATTCACAAAGAGTGTCACTACCATCGCCGGACAAAAAATAAAAGTAACGATTGCATTTAATCCTTCACCCCCCACATTTACTATACCTATTTTATTTCAAAAAGCACTTCTCAAAGACAGAAAAGCAAAAGCTGCATTTGACAAACTTACACCGGGACGTCAAAAAGAAATAGCTCGATATCTTGGATCTCTGAAAACCCAAGATTCTCTTAAGTTAAATATTAAACGAGTATTTAAGCATTTACGCGGCAAAAAAACAGATGGTCTTCATGCACTTATGGGCAAAAAGTAGTTTAACTTATTTTTATAGTTATAGTGGTAGATTCCTATAAAAGTGAGGCATTTTTAGACAATTACCAAAATATTAACCTTACTTTTTAATAAATTTATTTATTTATTGTAAGGATTTAAATTGGGGAATGTCACTTATTAACATTAAATTTTCTCAGAAGATAATTTCGCCTTCTAACAGCGAATTTTATTATTCAAGAGAAAGACTTCTGGAAAAAATCCATTCATTCAGAGATAAAAAGCTGATTCTTATAACTGCGCCTGCAGGTTACGGAAAAACTTCTTTGTCTGCCGAATATTTCAATTCAATCAAGCGTGACATAAAAATCTGGATAAGCTTAAGTCATTATGATAATTCAATAGAAAATTTTTTCTTATTGCTTTCACTGGCATTTGAAAAAAACATACCTGATGCGCATTTCGGTGAGAACATAAAAAAAGTCATAGCAACGAATCAGGATATTTCCTCAAAAGAAAAAATTCACAATGTAATTTCTTCTTTCTCGAATGATTTGTTTTTATATCTCGAAACAAAAAAGAAAAACATACACATATTTTTAGATGACTTTCATAATATAGACGACAGCCCGGAAGTAAGTGAAGCGCTAAATTATTTTATGGATTATCTTTCGACCAATGTTCATTTTGTTTTTATATCACGACGTGAGCCACCAAAAATTAATTATTCAAAATTTCTTGCAAAGAACTGGCTTGGCAGAATTACAAAAAACGATTTAGCTTTCAAAGAAGACGATTTCAAGAAGTTTTTTGCGTTCCTTAAAAAAAATAATAAGATAATTAACATCGACAAAAGTCTTCTTGAAGAGTTTTTGAAATCTACCGAGGGATGGATAACTGCGATACAGCTTGTATTTCTTGTAAACGACTTTGAACATTTTAAGCTTGAGGATATTATCAAGTCGAAGCATGATTTGTTCAGTTATTTTACAAATGAAATTTTTAATACTTTTTCAGAAGAAGAGAAAAAGTTTTTATATCTTACTTCATATCTTGAATCACTCGATGAAGTAATTTTAAACCGTGTTCTGGGAAATGAGAACGGATATAAATTCATTAATACGCTTTATGAAAATAATGTTTTCATAAGCAGGGAAGATAACATATACCGTTTCCATGAATTGTTTAAAGAATATCTGAACAAGAACGCGGTACTTTATCTGAAAGCAAGTGATTTACAAGATTTATTTATTAAATTAGGGGGTTATTATCTCGGACTTGGGGACTGGAGAAGTGAATACATCGGATTGAATTATTTGATTGATGCAGGTGAATACGATTTGTTAAAAAGCTGGATAAGATTAAACGCGACTGAAAAGCTTTTTTTGATTCACTCAAGTAATTTATTTAATAAAATTCAGGACATAAAAGATAATAAATTTAAGGATTCTCTTGAGTATATTCTTTTAAATGTTAATACATACATTTATATAGAGAAAAATCTTGATAAGACCCTCGAGTATCTTAAAAACTTAATTGTAAGAAAATTTAAAATAAAAAATCCTGATAATTATCTGATTTCAAAAATAAAAATAAATAAAAGCGATGTAACTTATTACACTGAAATTCTGATGCTTATCAGTAACTGTAATTTTCTTAAATATGGAATTTCACCGGTGAACATTGACATTGCAAAGCATATACTAAAATTTAAACTGACACCCGAGCAGGAGATTCAGTTTTTAATAACGCTTATAAAATCATACATAACGACTTCCAATAATTCTAAGAGTAAACCATACATAAACCGCCTGAGGGAAATATTTGATAATCTTATTAGTGAATACGAAAAGGGGTTAAGGAGCATTTCCGATAATAATTTTATTGAGAGCATATTTTCTCTACTGATATTTTTTGATTACGGAGATTATAAAACGGGTAATAAAGTCATAAGCTTTATAAAAAATCATATAGATTTTAACAAATTTGATTTATCTAATTACAGTCAGGTTTGTTTTGCATTATTCACGAGTTATAATGCAAATGATTTTCAGTTTTTCTTTAATAAGCTGAAAGAAAAAAACCGGGAAAAGAATAAAACTTTATTTCTTGCATATAAAAATCAATTCGAATTTCAGAGAGTATTGTTGAGATTTCTGAATTATGACATAAAAGATACAATAGGGCAGCTTGAAATTATTAAGAAAAATGTTTATCTGAAAAATTATATTTTCTTCATAGATGCTCTTATTCTTTATTGCTATAATTTATTAAATCAACCGGCTAAAGTCATTTATTTCCTTAATGATACAAAAGATTATAGTGTATCAAATACCCGCAAACTTATTCTGAAGCTTGAAGCGTGTTTATTGCTTGATGAATTCGATAATGCAAAGATTATTTTAAAGGAAATTTCGCAAATAAAAAGAGAAAATTTTACTTTATTTAATCAGGCAGTAATTTATTTCTGTGAAAGTTATATTGAGGCAATGAAAAACAATGAAGAAGAATTTGAGAAAAAATTCAGAAGCTTCATAAGTTTGGTTAAGGGATGCAGTTACGAGAATTATCTTATTTTCAGAATGAAGCTTAATAAAATGCGTTTTGTTTTTACATATGCAATTGAAAAAAACATTGAAAGAACATATTTGACTTCTTTATCCAGCAAGGCACAGGTAAGCATAGATGCAAGAAATTCAATTCAGCTTAATGTCAGAATTGAATTTTTGAATGAAGGCAAAATAATCATTAATGGCAAACATTTTGATGACAAGTTATGGGAAAGACCTAAGTCAAAATTAATTTTTATGTACTTACTGTTAAGATTTTATAACATAAAAGACATAACAAAGGATGCGTTAATTAATGATATTTTCATGAATACATCAAGCAATAATCTGAATGCATTTATCGACGTTGAAATAAATAAAGTGAGAAAAGCATTTCAAGCTTTTTTGAAACAGAATGTTCCCGGCTCTTCAGAAAAAGACATACTGCTTGTAAAAGACAAGAAATATCTTTTGTTCGGAAACAATTATAACGTTAAAATAAATTTTGACACCCTCGAGTTTATCAGATTAAGCGACAGCAGCCTGATACCTGACAACGAACAGGCATTTGAAATGTACAAAAATGAATTTTTACCGAATATATATTTAAATTGGGCTGAAGACATTCGTGAAAACCTTAAATTTAACTTTCAGAAAATTTCAACAAAGCTTCTGTTTTATTATGAGAATGAAGTGATGTTTGAAAAATATAACAAGCTGCTTGAGAAGCTGTATGAATTAGACCCTGCAGATGAGGAAATAACAAATAAATTATTGAATTATTATAATTCGATAGGTGATATGAATAAGGTTAAATTTGTTTTCGATAAACACAAGAAAGCTATGAAGAACGAATTTAACCTTACACGAAATGAAAAGCTGAAGAAATATTTTACTGATATTAAGAAAAGGTATAATATATCGGTTTAATGTTAAAATACACCTGTATTTTCGTTGCTATTATACTGGGATTCCCGCTTTCGCGGGGAATGACTTCGTCTTTTGTCCAATATTAATATATTATAAAATTAACTAAGCGTTTTTGCCGTGACAGTTTTTATATTTCTTACCGCTTCCGCAATGACACGGGTCATTTCTTCCGATTTTAGGACCAACTTTCACAGTTTCGACCTTTCCGCCAGGCTGTTGTCCGCCTTGTGACTGCACAGGGTCAGCATTTCCAATGAATCCCATTCCCGATGACGATGCATGAGAGGTTCTCAAACGGGACATATTGACCGACTTAGGTTGATTTAATGGCTGCTGTTTTTCAGGTGTCTGAGTTGTGAACTTGAATATAAAATTTATAATGTCTTTTGAAATTTCATCCATCATCTCCCCGAACATTTTGAAGCCGTCCATTTTGTATTCAATCAACGGGTCTTTTTGTCCGTAAGCACGGAAGTTTATACCTTCTTTGAGGTCATCCATTTCGCGCAGATGCTCTTTCCACTTGTTGTCGATTACGCTAAGAACAGCAAAGCGTTCAACCTGGCTCATTAATTCCGAACCATAACGTTCTTCTTTTCTGTCGTAAAATCCTTTAACTTCTTTTTTTATTAAATCTTTTAATCCTGCTTCGCCAAGTTTTTGGAATTCTTCAGGTTTTATATCGAGACGAACAAGGAAAGTCCTTTGAACTTCATCTTTAAGTCCGTCGAGGTCAGCTTCGGGGAAATATGCATCAACCATAATATCGATATGCTTATAAGCCATATCGAGAATTTCATCTTTTAAGCGTTCACCCATAAGCGCCTGACGTCTGCGTGCGTAAATAATCTCACGCTGCTGGTTCATCACGTTGTCATATTCAAGTAGTCTTTTTCTGATGGCGAAATTGTTTTCTTCAACTTTTTTCTGAGCACGTTCGACAGAATTTGTAATCATTTTATGTTCAATTGCCTGACCTTCTTCGATTCCGAGACGCTGCATGATGTTTGCAATCCGCTCGCTTCCGAATAAACGCATCAAATCATCTTCAAGAGATAAGAAAAATTTTGTGGAGCCGGGGTCACCCTGACGCCCTGAACGACCTCTGAGCTGCCTGTCAATCCGGCGTGACTCGTGACGCTCTGTTCCGATAATATGCAATCCGCCTGCCTCAGGAACACCGGGTCCGAGCTTAATGTCGGTTCCACGACCTGCCATATTGGTAGCGATTGTTACCGCTCCCGGCAAGCCGGCGTTTGCTACGATTTGCGCTTCACGCTGATGCTGTTTTGCGTTCAGAACTTCATGAGGAATGTTTTTACGTTTTAAAAAACGGGAAATAATTTCGGAAACCTCAACTGATGTTGTTCCAACAAGTGTCGGCCTACGTTTCTTTCTCATTTCCTCAATTTCATCAATTAAGGCGTTATATTTTTCACGCTTGGTGCGATATATAAAATCATTTTGGTCTGTTCTGATAACATCTCTATTGGTAGGAATTACTACAACGTCGAGCTTATAAATATCATAAAATTCAGCAGCTTCGGTCTCTGCAGTTCCAGTCATACCTGCAAGCTTTTTATAAAGCCGGAAGTAGTTCTGCAAGGTAATCGTTGCAAGAGTTTGGGTATCTTTTTCTACTTTAACGCCTTCTTTTGCCTCAATTGCCTGGTGCAATCCTTCTGAATAACGTCTTCCCGAAAGCACACGACCCGTGAACTCATCGACAATCATAACTTTTCCATCCTGAATAACATACTCAACATCTTTTTCATATAAAGCATAAGCTTTCAATAATTGCTGAACGGTATGCAGACGGTCGCTTCGCTCAGAATAAATCTTTGCAAGCTCATCTTTTTTCATTTCACGTTCTTCAACAGAAAGATTAGGGTCATTTTCGAGAACAGCTACTTCAGTACCGACATCGGGAAGAGTAAAGAAGTCACGTTCTTCATGTGAAGGAGCAAGAAACTCACGACCTTTTTCAGTCAAATCGGTTATATGAGATTTTTCATCTATCATAAAATACAACTCGTCATCAACTATGTGCATTTGTTTCGAGTTGTCCCGTAGATAAAACATTTCGGTTTCCTGCATCAATGCTTTGTTGGCAGGTTCGGCAATAAGCTTCTGAAATTTTTTATGCTTCGGAAGACCCCTGTGAGCGCGAAGCAATGCGAGCCCTGCTTTTTCCCTGTCTTCACGGCTTATTTTATCTTCGCCGGAAAGAATTCTCTCGGCTTCTGAGGTGAAATCAGTAACAAGTCTTCTTTGAGCTTCAAACAAACGTTTGATTCTCGGATTCATTTCATCAAACTTATGCACGCTTGCTTCGACAGGTCCTGAAATAATAAGCGGCGTTCTTGCTTCATCGATTAAAACCGAGTCAACCTCGTCAACGATTGCATAGTAATGTTCGCGTTGGACAAGATGAGTTTTATCGACAACCATGTTGTCTCTAAGGTAATCAAAACCAAACTCATTGTTTGTTCCGTAAGTAATGTCGCGGTTATACATTTCACGGCGTTTTGCTGAATCCATATCGTTAAGAATAACTCCGACGGATATACCATGAAAATCAAAAATCGGAGACATCCACTCGCTGTCACGTTTTGCAAGATAGTCATTGACAGTAACAAGATGCACGCCTTTTCCTGCAAGAGCATTCAGATACATGGGAAGAGTAGCGACAAGAGTTTTTCCTTCACCGGTTGCCATCTCTGCAATTTTTCCGCTGTGAAGCACAACTCCACCAAGAAGTTGAACATCATAAGGAACCATGTTCCATGTAATTTTATTTCCGGCAGCCTCGTATTGTTTTCCTTTAAGACGAACGCAGGTTTCTTTTACAACTGCAAATGCTTCAGGCAAAATATCATCAAGAACAGCTTTCAGAGTTTCATAATAATCTTTTTCAAGCGATTCAATTTCAGATTGAGTTTCTTCACGTTCATCGTGTGAAAGCTCCTGTTTTAGTTTTTCTCTAAGTTCATTAAGCTGTGAGGTTATTTCAGAAGTTTCGTCTGTTATTTTTTGTTTGAATTCAGTCGTTTTTGCACGGAGTTCATCATCTGAAAGATTTTTTAAATTCTCCCAGTATTCATTAATTTCATCAACAATAGGCAGTATTTCCTTAACATCTTTTTCGTGCTTCGATGGAAATAGTTTGGTTATAAACTTGAACATTAATTCAGTCGGTTTTTAGTTAAGTATTAAATTTACAATTATTAATTATCAATTTAAATTGCAAAAGACGTTCCATTGCTTCATTTTGCTAAATTTGGCTGAGAATTAACACTAAAAGTCAGAATATAATTTTGAATTAAATGGTTTGTGACGTGTATGACAAAAATAATATTGTTTTATTGTTGAATAAAATTATATGCATCAAGAATCATACTTGTTTGGATTCCCGCCTGCGCGGGGAATGACAGCGAGGTGATTATTTCGTAAATTGATAAACGTGGATTAAATGATTAAATTGATGAATAAAGGAGATACTTAATGTCAATAATGATAACATCGGAGTGCATAAATTGCGGAGCGTGCGAGCCGGAATGTCCGAACACGGCGATTTATGAGGGTGGAACGAACTGGGTTTTAGCAGGAAAAACTTTTGATGAAAACGATCCTGCGCCATCGGGCTCCGAAGGTTTTTTTTCAAATGATTTTTTCTATATTGTGCCTGATAAATGCACCGAATGTGTCGGCTTCCACGATGAACCGCAATGTGCTGCCGTATGTCCGGTTGATTGCTGCGTTCCGGATCCGAAACATGTTGAAGATAAAGATACTTTGCTTGCTAAAAAAGAAATGCTTGACGGTTTAGGAAGATAACTGTGTGTTGTCATCCCGCTCCATTGGAGGAGGTTCTAATGGGGAATTTATTTCTGTAGTAAAAGTATTTTCCGTTTCTTCCGGTTTAATCTGCTCCTGTTCAGGAGTTTCTTTTGGTTTTGCGATTTTTCTATAACCAAATAAAATCATAACAAATCCCAAAGACACCGCAACATCCGCTATATTAAATATAGGCCAGGAGTAAAACTGTTTTCCTAATATCATAAAGTTCGGAGTATCAATGTGAAAAAAATCAACAACGTTGCCATAGAAAAGTGGTGCGTATCCGTAAATTACTCCGTAGAAAATTCTGTCAATTAAATTTCCCACCGCTCCGCCAAGTATCAATGCAAGAGCAACTCTCAGATAAAGCGGTTCGTTTCTGTTTTTGTAAATGAAATAAACAATAAGAAGTGTTGCGGCAATTGTGAAAAGCGAAAGGAAAAGCTTTCCGCCAATCTGAATGCCGAAAGCCATTCCCGGATTTTCTATATAGGTAAGCTTGAAAAAATCTCCGATTAAGTTAATGGACTGCTGATAGTGCATTCCCTGTATGTTTATGTTCAGGGAAGGAATAGATATGCCCTTTACTAAAAACTTAGAAACCTGGTCAAGAATAATAATGAATAAACTTACAAATAGGACTCTCAATAATTAACCATTCCTCTCAAATTTTTACATTCAATACAATGCTGTGTTACAGGCACTAATTCAAGACGCTCGGGGTCAATCAGAGGACAAGTTCTGCATAAATTCTTGGGTGTATCGAAGCAGTCGATACAAACGCCGTATGTTCCTGCATCGATTCTGATCAAAGCTTCCTCAAGGTAGCCGAGATATTTTTCATCACGCTGAACAAACATATAATTTTTTTCACGCTCCATTTCATCACTTCCTTGCTCAGCCATATGAGACGCATAGGTGGCATTATCGCCAACATATTCACCTGACTCGTCATCGACAAGCGCTTCCATATTTGCTTTTGCACTCTGAATGATTTTTCTTCTTTCTTCAAGAATTATATCCTTGAAATGTTTTAACTCTTTCGGAGTATAACGTGTTTTTGAATTTGGTTTATATCTTTTCAAAGGTTTCATCACAGGCGGCGACGGAACCGGTTTTGCGACAATTTTATTAGGGTTTGTTACAACTTGTTTAGTTTTGGCAGTTAAAAGCTTCGGCTTTACGGATGCTTCGGCTTTTTTAACGGCAACAGATTTTTTTACAGGTAATTTTTTAACTGCAGTTTTTGCTGCGGATTTTTTGGATGAACTTTTCTTCAAACTCTTTATTCCTTTCAATGCTGTCTTTGTATTTTTTATATTAGCTTTACCTTTTGGTTTTATCTTTTTCACAACGGATTTTTTAGATACAACTTTTTTGGCAACAGCCTTCTTCAGTTTCTTCTTTGGTACGGATTTTTTAGTAGTTTTGCGTTTCAATTGCGACTCCTTTCACATAGTCAGGGCTATGGAATTTTAAGAGTTTATTATACTTTTTTTATTGAAAACTCAATTAACTCATTATTAACTTCTGCAGACTCTAACTTTTCTCCGTTTACATTAACAACCGATGTAATATCAGTAATGGAAGTTTCCGATTTAATGTAATCAATATTTTTATTTATGATTCCGATAAGATAATCAGATGATTTTAAATTTAAAATAATCTTATCGTTTACTGCGAAATCATTGTTCTTTCTAAAATTTTGTATTTTGTTAATAAACTCACGAACATATCCTTCTTCAAGAAGGGAATCATCAAGCCGTGTATCGAGCGCAACGGTTATGTCGTTTTCAGATTCAACAATCCATCCTTCGATTTTCTCGGTGTAAATTTCGATGTCCTCGAGATGGATTTTGAAATTATCTTTTTCTAAGTAACCATTCAACTCAATTTCTTTTATTTCATCATTGCTTAAGCTGTTAATCGACTTCTGCACCGTCTTAACATCTTTTCCGTATTTAGGACCTATGACTTTAAAGTCGGGCTTGGCTTTCTTGATGATAATATCAGAATCGCCTTCGATTAGATTAAGTTCCTTAATATTTACTTCTTCAAGAATTATATTTTTAACTTTCGTCAGCTTGTTTTTTAAGTTACTGTTTAGAACAGGAATTAAAATCTGTTTCAACGGCTGTCGAATCTTCAAGTTATTTTTTACTCGCATCGCACGAACAAGAGAAACGACTCTTTGTGCAAGATACATTTCTTCTTCAAGCTCGCGATTGATTGAGTTTTCATCTATAAGAGTGAATTCCGAAAGATGAATTGACTCAAAATTATCCGACAAATTTAGGTATAATTTCTCTGCCAAAAAAGGGGAGAAAGGCGCGGTCATCTTTATCAATTCAATGAAAACTTCATATAAAGTCTGGAAAACGTACTGCTTATCCTTTTCGTTTGCAGGATTTCTAAACCGTTTTCTGTTTCTACGCACATACCAGTTGGAAAGTTCATCGAGAGTGAACTCCGCTACAATTCGGGATGCTTTGGTTATATCGTAACCATCCATTAAATCAAAGTAATCGCGTTTTAAGGTATTAAAACGTGAAATTATCCATCTGTCGATTTCATTTCTATCTTTTACATCGGTTCTTTGAGAATTATCGTACTTAAATCCGTTCAGGTTTGCATAGATAACAAAAAACTTATAAGTATTTATAAGCGTATCAAAAAATTTATTTTTTACATCGATTAAATCGTCTTCATTGAAAAGTTTTGATTTTCCGATTGGTGAAGATGAAATGAGATACCATCTTAAAACATCAGCTCCGTATTTATCCATCATCTCAAACGGATTGACCACGTTGCCGATAGACTTGCTCATTTTTTTGCCGGTCTTATCGAGAATTAAACCATTGACGATTAAATTCTTATAAGCAGGTGTCTTGAACAGAAAAGTCGAGATTGCATGAAGAGAATAAAACCATCCGCGTGTCTGGTCGAGACCTTCCGCGATGAAATCAGCAGGGAAGTTGTTTTCGAATAACTCTTTGTTCTCGAAAGGGTAATGATGCTGTGCAAAAGGCATTGAGCCGCTGTCAAACCAGCAGTCGATTACCTCTGTGACGCGTTTCATTTCTTTGCCGTCTTGGGATTTTAAAATTAGGTCGTCAATGAACGGCTTATGCAAGTCAAGCTTGCCGTCAGGATAAACTTCATCGAAGTTGACAGCTTTTGATTTTAATTCGTCAAGACTGCCGATACATTCATAATAAGGTTTGCCCTCATCATCCAGATAATACCAAACCGGAAGGGGAGTTCCCCAGAAGCGGTTTCGTGATAAAGCCCAATCACGGTTTTCTTCAAGCCAGTTTCCGAAACGTCCTACGCCAAATTCTTCGGGATGCCAATGAACTTTTTTATTGTTCTTTATCATCTCGTTTTTGAAATCGGTAGTGCGGATAAACCAGGTATCGGTAGCATAGTACATAAGCGGAACGTGGTGTCTCCAGCAATGCGGATAGCTGTGAACAAACATTTCTTTTCGGTATAAACGACCACGTGATTTAAGGTCGTTCATAATATCCTGGTCGGCTTCTTTGAAGTTCTTGCCTGCGTAATCTGTTGCAAAATCTTTGAAACGTCCGTTTGTGCCGACTGCCTGAAATACAGGTAGCTTATATTTTAATCCAATCTGATAATCATCTTCACCGAATGCAGGAGCAATGTGAACTATTCCTGAACCGTCTTCCATTGTTACGAAGTCACCAAGCGTTACAAACCACGTTTTGTTCTCGGGCTTGAAGTAATTAAACAACGGTTCGTAGTCTGTATATTCTAAATCAACGCCATTTATTTCTTCTAAAACTTTGTATTCTTCTTTTATGGCACTTAATCTTTCTTTTGCAAGAATGAGCTTATCGTTTTTTTCTGTTTCGATTAAGACATAAGTGAATTCAGGATTTACAGAAAGCGCAGCATTTGATGGCAGTGTCCATGGAGTTGTTGTCCAAACAAGGAAATCACTGTCTTTATATTTACCTGAAGTTATTTTAAACTTCACATAAACAGAGGGGTCTTTTAAATCTTCATAGCCCTGCGCAACTTCGTGTGATGAAAGCGAAGATTCACATACAGGACAGAAAGGAATTATTTTATATCCTTTATAGATTAAATCATCATCAAAAAACTTTTTTAACGCCCACCAGACAGATTCAATGTATTCATTATGGTAGGTTACGTAAGCAATAGATAAATCAATCCAGTAACCCATTCTCTCTGTGAGCTTTTCCCATTCGGAGCGGTAGGTAAAAATTGAATCTTTGCAGGCGTTGTTGAAAGCAACAACACCGAACTCTTCGATTTCGCTTTTCGATTTTATGCCAAGCTTTTTCTCGACTTCGATTTCCACAGGCAAGCCGTGAGTATCCCAGCCGGCTTTTCGATAGACACGGAAGCCCTGCATCGTCTTATAACGGCACATAATGTCTTTGACTGAGCGCGAAATTACATGGTGAATGCCCGGAAGACCATTAGCAGTCGGAGGACCTTCATAAAATGTGAAACGTTTATTTTCCGGGCGTGAGTTGACGCTTTTGTTGAAAATATCATTTTCTTTCCAAAATTGTATGATTTCGGTCTCTAATTGAGGTAAATTTATATTTTCCGGTAGATTTTTGAACATTAAAATCGAGATAAACATACAAAATACGCATATATTTAGGGATTATCAATGAAATAAAAGGGAGGGACTAATGAATAGAACAGACAGGAATGTCTGTCCTACTAAAAAGTTTAATCTCTTTTTCTTTTTTTCTTGTCTTTACCGCGGCGTTTATCAACTTCGTTTTTAAGTTTTTTCATAAACTGGCGTTGAAAGATAATCGTCTGGGCGACTTGTTTTGGTGTGAGAAAAGTTTTGAGACTTTCGTAATATTCTTTTTTAACATTTCCAATTTTAGCTTCATTTTCGATGAACTGGTTTAACTTTGACTCGATATCGGATGCATCGGGATTATCTTCGATGCTTTTCATAATTCGTCTCTGGCTCTGATTCAAATCTTTCATTGTTTCCATGAAAGTATTTGTCACCTGAAAATATCTGTCCGCGGTCGCATCATCGACTTTAATCTTTTCGATGAATTTTTCTTTTCTGACTTGGTCAAGTTTCTGTTTGAAATCATCACGGTCATTCTGAGCATAGGAATCCGTAAAGCTGATAAAGCCAAAAAGTGCAATGATAAAAAAGAATATTAATTTTTTCATAATATTTTAAAATTATAAGTCTGAATTTTTTAAACTGTTTAAAATTTGCTCCTCATCTTCATCGGATAAACCTTCATACTGAATGTCATATATATCATCTTCGGTTGTAAAAGCATTATCAGTCGCTATAATATCCGTTTCAATCTGACTTATGGTTTCAACTGGTATGTTTTCAATTTGAATTTGAGAGGTTTCAGTTTGATTTTTAGTAATCGATTCGTTAGTGTTTTCAGCCGATTGATTAGTTGAAGCATTTGAATCACCCTGAATATTATTCGCCGTGGTATTTTCATTTACAATGGTAGTTTCAGGCTGATTAATTACAGCAACCTGTTCGACAGTGGCATCTTTTGTGTAAATATAGACAACAAACATAATGCATATAACCGGTAAAACATACTTCAATGTTGGGGAAAGATAATCTAAAATGTTAAATTTCTTTTTATCTTTTTTAGCATCGATTTTTGCGTGAATATTAGGCAGCAAGTTATTAAAATATGCCTCTGACGGCTCTTCGAACTGAGTCTTGTTGAGAAACAAAAAAGTATTTCTCAGATTTTCATATTCAAGCTTGAAACCGGGATTATTATTAATCTCCATTTCAATTTCTGAAATCAGTTTTTGGTCTTTAATCTGATCGTTTATATAATCGGGCAAGCTGTATAACAGCTCTTCGTTTAGATGTTTCATAATACTTAAAAGGGTAGTAGAATTTTTCTATACGCTTTTTTTATTTTTCTATGGATTCCTGCATGCGCCACAAAGTGACGAGCAGGAATGACAGTTAATTTTTACAAATTTTTTTTCTTAATAAACTCCTGTATTTTTTTTACCGCATGGAAATAATTGGCTTTCATTCCTCCGACTGATTTTTTTGTGATGCTTGCAATCTCTTCATAGTTCAGGTTTTCGTAAAACCGTAAGTTAAACACAACACGCTGCTGTTCGGGCAAAGTTGAGATTGCCTGCTCAAGGTATTTTGTATTTATCTTGTCATCGAATTTTTCATCAGAAATTTTATCAGTTGAAGCAATTTTGAAACCTTCTATCTCCAAGTCGGCTTTTCTCGAATTAATCTTTTTATTTTTATTAATATGATTAATCGAATAGTTAACTGCAATTCTGTAAATATATGTAAAGAACTTTGAATCGCCTCTGAACTCGTTAATCGAGCTATGAAGCTTTATGAAAACCTCCTGTGTCAAATCATTAGCATCATCGTGGTCAATAACAATTTTTCTTATTACCCAGTAAATTCTTTTCTGGTACTTTCTGACTAAAATATTAAAAGCATTAACATTACCGTTTTTAAATTCATCAATTAACACCGAATCATCAGAATCCGTATTTAAAATTGGACCGGTCAATATTTCGTCTGTTTATTTGACAATTTTATCAATAAATAGTTTAATTATATACAAATTTTTTGGATTGGAAGTTCGGATTAAACCTTAAGTGAAACATATATTACTTTAAATTAGTAATAATTGATAGCAATTTGAAGTGATATTAATTTAACAAATGACTAATTTTCAATTACTTAAGTCCAAGTAATTGGAAAAGAAAACGAAAAAAGTGGTAAAGTCGTTAAATCTAAATAAAATAATTTTTTTATTCATTCCTCTTGTGTTTTTAGGGGTAGTGGTTTTTAGCACTTTGAATTCAATTCCTAAGAATCCTGTCGAAAAAATTGACCTTAATCTTAAAAATACCGAATCCGAGAAAATTATAACTCCGTCATTCAGCGAACAAAATCAAACCCGTACTGAGGAAAACGGTTTTAACTCTTCAAAGAATAAATATTTTGTTGAGACTTTGTTTAATAACTGGGATGGATTGTTTGAGTTGTTTGCATTTAATCCTGCGTATGTTCAGGAATCAAAAAGAATGGATGCGCAGAAGCTTGAGTCATTGAATGAAAGCATCAGCAAAACAAAAACCGATTTCAAGCCGGGTAATTTGGGAAACGTAGAAAAACTTGCCGATGAATACGGAGAGATAATAAAACGCGAAGCTAATTTTTATAAGCTTGACTGGCGGTTGATTCTTGCAATGATAAGACAGGAATCGTATTTTAATTCGGATGCGGTTTCTCATGCAGGCGCAATCGGGTTTATGCAGATAATGCCCAGAACGGGAGCGGGAATTCAGATGGATTTAAATTTAGAGGAAACTAAAACTCCCGAGAATAATTTGATTGCAGGAATTTATTATTACGCAACGATGGTTGCGAATTTTGAATTTGCCGGTGAAGATAAATATAAGTTTGCTCTTGCTGCTTATAACGCAGGACTTGGAAGAGTTATAGATGCAATGACGATTACTGCTTATCAGGGTCTTGATTATAATAAATGGGAGAACGTGAAAGAAAATTATAAATATCTTGCGTCGGGCAATGACAGCATTCACGCGGCAGTCTGGCCTAAATCGCAGCGTCCTCCTTATGGAATTCTGAATAACTGGAAAGAGCCGTATAATTATGTCGAGAGCATTAGTTATTATTATGACCAGTATAAAAATATGTTTGCATCGAACCTCAAAGAACAACCAAAGAAAAAATCGAAAAAGAAAAAATCTAAATGACAATTTCACCTCCTTCCTCTGAAGAAAATGAAAAGATTAAATCATTATTTGAAAATATTAAATCCGTATCACAGGCAAGGGAGCTTTTTCCTGTAACGAAAACCTGTATTTACATTGACAGCGCTCATTATTCGCAATACTCACTCGAGACATACCGCAGATTAACCAATTTCATTCACGAATTTACCTTTACAAATAAAAATTTAAGCTTATTTAATTTTCGTTTAGCAGAACAGCTGCGTGGAATATGTGCGGAATTAATAAATGCCGATAAAGATGAGACGATAATCACAACAAGTGCAACGCACGGATTAAATATTTTTGTGAACGGACTTGATTTGCAAAAAGGTGACAAAGTTGCGTTTGCGGATTCTGAGTTTCCTGCTGTTGTTTACCCCTGGTTGAATCAGGAAAAATTGAAAGGTGTTGAGTGTGTTTATATACCATCAAAAAACGGCGTCATAAAATTTGAAGACATAGAAAGCATTTTAAGAAATAATAAAATAAAAGCTCTGACTATTTCATCGGTTGAGTTTTTAGGTTATCGAAACAACATAGAAAAAATAGGAAAGTTATGCAAAGAAACAGGAACGTTGTTTGTCGTTGACGCAATTCAGTCAATGGGAATTATTCCTCTCGATGTGAAAAAAATTCCTGAGATAGATTTTCTTGCCGCAGGAGCGCAGAAGTGGCTGCAAGCACCTTCGGGAATCGGTTTTGCTTACATTCCGAAGCGCAACAGGAAATTAATTCATCCTTCCTTTATCGGGACAATGAGCATTAAATATGATTTCAAAAACTTTTTGGATTACAAATTAAACTTTGCAGATGACGGTCAGGCGTATGAAAACTCAACATTGAATTGTCTGGGAATGATTGGATTGCAAAGCACAATAGAATTATTTATGAAGCTCGGTGTGGAAAATATCTTTGAACATATCACTAATCTTCTAAATATATTTATCGCAAACATAAAGGATACGAATTTTAATATTGAATCAAGCCTTGAACCGGAACACAGGTCGAATATTTTAATATTCAGTCATTCAGACATGAGTAAAAATGAGTTTGTGCAGAAAGAGCTTGAGAAGAAAAACATTTTTATTGCTTTAAGAGAAGGATTTTTGAGAATCTCTCCACATATTTTCAATAATGAAGAAGATATTTTAACTTTATGTAAGGAATTGAAGAAGTTTTAGTTATGACTTAAAGGAATAGTTACAATAAATTTGCTTCCCTTTCCTTTTTCGCTTTCCAATGTTATGTCGCCGTTTAAAATATTCAATAATTTATTAACTATGAACAATCCCAGTCCTGATGATTGCTCACCACCGGTCGGTTGAGCGGATAATTTTGAAAACTTTCCGAATATTTTGGTTTTATCTTCTTCTGAGAAACCGGGTCCTTTATCTTCAACTTCAAATACCAGACGCGTGCTGCTTTTATCATTATAAACATTTACATTAACCAAGCTATTATGAGGAGAATATTTTAAAGCATTTGAAATCAGGTTATCGAACACCTGATAAATGAGATGCCTGTCGGATTGAAGAATTTTTTCCGTCAGCTTATTTTCAAAATTTATATTAATGCTTTTATTTGAAGCGGGAAGGTTATATGAAATTATGAGCTTATTAATTAATTCAGCTACATCGAATTTTTCAGAATGAAAATCTATTTTACCTTCTTCAATAAGATTGACGTTAAGGATATTCTTAATTATCTGGAACATATTTCCGGATGAAAAAATTATCATGTCGAGATAGCTGTCAAATTCATCTTTAGCCAAATCTTCATCAAATCTAAGAAGCTCGGCAACACCCTTAATACCAAGCAGGGGATTTTTCAAATCGTGAGCAGCAATGTTCATAAACTCGGTCTTGTCAAGATTGAGCTTATGAAGACGGTTGTTTGCATATGTCAGGTCTTCATTCAGTTTATCAAGCTCAGCATTTTTATTTCTCAAACTTTCAGTTTCTTTGAGGGCAGATTCTACTTTATATAGTGTCTGGAGACTTTTTAATTTTTTATCAGAAGTCTCATTAAACATTTTTTCTTTTGTATTATGATAACGTTTGTAATATTCCAGAGATGTTTTATAATCCTCCTTAGATTCAAAAATTTCCGACAAGGCAACTTCAATTTTTGACAGAATGTTCATTGCTTTTATTTCAACCGCAAGCTCAAAAGCTTTTTTGAAATAAATAAGGGCATTTTCAGTGTCATTTATTTCGGGATCTTTAAAATAACTACCCAAAGCAAAATATCCTTCAACCATGTTGTACTTGTCTTCTTTGCTTTCGGCAATTGAAAGACCTTTTTCAAAATATTCTTTCGCAACTTTATAATTTTGAGCCGTCAGCTCGATAAATCCTAAATTAAAAATGGCAACAGATTGTATTTTCAGATTACTTATTTCAACTCCTATGTCCAATGCATCTTTAAGATACTTGACCGCAAATCCCATCTGATTCATCATTTTATAACAAATACCGATGTTGTTCAAGCAGTTAGCTATTCCGATTTTATTGTTATCAAGACTGCTTTTTTGAAGCGCTTGTGTATAGTAATCGATTGCCTGATTATAATCTTCATTACGGAAGTTTATATTTCCGATATTCATAAGAGCAGTAGCTCCGGAATTTCCGCTATCGGCATCCTTGCTGTAATTTACACTTTTAATGAAAAAATCGAGAGCAGTTGGATAGTCATCAAGAAAATAATATGCTGTGCCGAGATTTCCGTATGAACCGATAAGACCGCGTCTGTCATTCACTTTTAAATAAAAGTTCAATGCATCGACAAGATGATTTATTGCCGTTTCATAATCTCCCTTGTTGATATAATTAATACCAAGAAGATTATTGCAAGAAGCGACCCAATGGAATCTTTTATTTTTGAAAGCTAATGATTTGGTTTTTGTTATTAAATCTATGGATTCTTTAAAATCATTTTTCTGCCAATAATAATCAGCAAGGAGATACTCCGCCTCAATTCGAACATCCACATCCCCTGATTTTTTTGCAGCATCCATAAACTCATCGGCAACTTTTTTAAATTCTTCCGGATTGACGCCTCTTGCTTCATCGGCGCGCCTTACCAATGCGCCATATTTTTCCATGTATTCCGGAGTTCTTTTAACGCCTGCAATTTCTTTCATAATTTTTTAATCCTCAGCTATTGCCAGAGAGCAAACTGTGATTTCCCCCGTATTATGTTTTTTTAATAAAGAAATTATTTCGTTCACTGTTGAGCCTGTTGTAATTATATCATCAACAAGCATAATATTTTTAGAGCGCAAAAAATTTTGCTTATTTTTTTCAAATGTAAAAGCATTTTTAACATTCTTTAATCGTGCCTCAAGCTTTAGCTTTGTTTGTGAGCGTGTGTTTTTGACTCTTATTACGGTATTTTTCTCAATGGGTATTCCGGTTGCGGCGCTTATTCCCGAAGAAATATAATCGGATTGATTGAAACCTCTCTCGCGCATTTTAGCATTATGCAGCGGCACAGGAATGATAAAATCTATTTTGATTTTATTATTATCAAGATATTCTTTGACCGATTTCCCTACATAATTACCAAAATAGAATCCAAGATTTTTCATTCCGGCATACTTAATACTGTGAATTAATTTTTGAACCTCGTTATCGGCTTTGAACTCATAAAAACTCAGGACATAATCGGCATTTACTCTGGATTTAAGTTTGGCTAAATCTTCCGTTATTACTTTTTCTAAATTCTCGAATTCGGAATTTAAAATATAGCGGTTTGAATTTTCGATATGAATTTTTTCTTCCGAAAAAATCGACACGTCAGGAAAAATAAAATCTCTTATGTCGGAAACTAAACCCCTGAGCATAGGTTAGTGTATAATTTAATTATTTATTCCACAAGCTTTTTATATCTTATTCTATGCGGCACATCATCCCCGAGACGTTTTTTCCTATTCTCCTCGTACTCGGTATATCCGCCTTCAAAATAATAAACTTGTGAATCACCTTCAAATGCAAGAATATGAGTAGCAACTCTATCGAGAAACCATCTGTCGTGCGAAATGATAACAGCGCAGCCGGCAAAGCTTTCGAGACCTTCTTCAAGCGCGCGAAGAGTGTTCACGTCTATATCGTTTGTCGGTTCATCAAGAAGTAGAACGTTTGCCTGAGATTTCAAAGTCATTGCAAGATGCAAGCGGTTTCGTTCACCGCCCGAAAGCATTGCAACGGTTTTGCCCTGGTCTGCGCCGCTGAAATTAAATCTCGCTACATATGCGCGTGAGTTCATTTGCTTGCCGCCTAATTCAATTACTTCGTTACCGCCTGATATAACTTCCCAAACGGTTTTTTCAGGGTCGATTTCCTCGTGCTGCTGGTCAACATAGCTAAGCTGAACCGTATCGCCAAGCTCAAAATTTCCGCTGTCGGTTTTTTCGGTTCCGAGAATCATTCTAAAAAGAGTAGTTTTACCTGCGCCGTTTGGTCCGATGATTCCCACAATTCCGTTCGGAGGAAGCGAAAAGCTTAAATTCTCGAATAATAATTTATCATCAAATGCTTTGGAGACATTGTTAGCTTCAATTACTTTGCTTCCGAGACGCGGACCATTCGGGATGAATATTTCAAGCTTTTCTTCTTTTTGCTTTGTGTCTTCATTGAGCAATTTATCATATGCACTTAATCGTGCTTTTGATTTTGCGTGACGTGCTTTAGGAGACATACGCACCCAGTCAAGCTCGCGTTCAAGAGTTTTCTTTCGTTTGGACTCCTGTTTTTCTTCCATTGCAAGACGATTTGACTTTTGTTCAAGCCATGAAGAATAATTACCTTCCCATGGAATTCCTTCGCCTCTGTCGAGCTCAAGAATCCATCCAGCAACATTATCTAAGAAATATCTATCGTGAGTAATCGCGATTACTGTTCCTTTGTATTGCTTCAAGTGCTGTTCGAGCCAATCAACCGATTCAGCATCAAGATGGTTTGTCGGTTCATCGAGTAGAAGAATATCCGGTTCTTGCAAAAGCAATCTGCATAAAGCAACTCTTCTGCGTTCGCCTCCTGATAGATGTTTAATTAACTTATCACCTTCGGGAGTTCTGAGAGCATCCATTGCGCGCTCAAGCTTCGAATCGATTTCCCATCCGCCTTTCATTTCAATAAGCTCTGTAAGCTCGCCCTGTCGTTCAATAAGTTTTGTCATTTCATCATCTGACATCGGCTCGGCGAATTTGTTATTTACCTCCTCATATTCTTTGAGAAGTGAAATAACATCGCCTGCACCTTCCTCGACGATTTCGCGAACAGTTTTAGTATCATCTAAATCCGGTTCCTGCTCGAGCAAGCCGATTGAATATTCTTTTGTAAAATGAACTTCGCCCTGAAAGTTAGTCTCTTTTCCGGCGATTATTTTGAGAAGTGTTGATTTTCCTGAACCGTTGAGACCTATGATGCCGATTTTTGCACCGTAGAAAAATGATAAGTAAATGTTTTTTAGTACTGTCTTATTTGGAGGGAACGTTTTCGATACGCCAACCATCGAGAATATAATCTTATTATCTGCCATTATGTAAATATATGTATTAAATTAATTAATTTGCAAAATAGCTAATATTTTACTCATTTTTAATTTAATAATAAGAGGATAAAAATATGAGAGGTCTTATATTGCTTTTCTGTAATAATTTGAATTTAGTGATTCGCTATTACTGAATAAGCTTTCCTCAGGTAAGGATTTTGCATAAAATTCGCTTTTAGGAGTGTCGTTAAGGATGCAATTATAGATTTCGCTTTTAATAAAATTAACGGGGGTATTAAAAGGAAAAGTTTTCTTGTTACCGTTGCAGGAGATTATAAAATCATTTCTTTTGTTCATTCCATAAAGAAGCTCTTTAACGTTTGCATTAAACGCAATTTCAGTCAGAAATGATTCGATTAAGCTTCTTCTTTTGAGAAGATTTAGTTGTCTGGTGTTATTTTTAAGGTTTTGCATTTTATCTTCTTTATAAACCCATATAAAATTATGGTATTTTTATTTTAATGTCAAGAGAAATAATCTCAAGATTGATATTACAAAAATAGTGAGGTTGTAGAGAAATTTGTTCTAAAAATGTTAGAATAAAATGGGGAAGGAAAATCGAAGTCATTCCCGCGAAAGCGGGAATCCCATTAGTTAAAAGGAAGGGGATCCTTCACTTCGTTCAGGATAACACAGTGCGACTATTTTTACAAAAACTCTTTAAAATTATTTTGTTTGGCTTCCTCCCATTCTTTTGAGAGAATGGAGTAATAGACTGAATCGCGCCAGTAGTTGTCACCGAGGTATGTATGGCTTCGGAGGACACCGTCTTCTTTTGCTCCGGTGCTGATGAGCGATTTGCGAGCTTTCAGGTTGCGGACGTCGGTTTTAAATTCAACCCGCTGAAATTGCAGCTCTTCAAACAAAAATCTTAATAGCTCAAACTTAGATGCTTTGCTTAAACCTTTACCATGAAAATCTTTTCCGAGCCACGTCCAGCCGATTTCAGCACGCTTGTCGGGAAGAGAAATGTTTGAGATGCGTGTGCTTCCCGCAATTTTTCCGGATTGATTATCGGTGATTACAAACGCTGCGCCTTTCTCGTCTTTGTATTCCATCATGGCATTATAAACATAATAAACCATGTCATCTTCATTGAATACTTTTGTCGGAGTATATTTCCAGATTTCAGGTTCAAGCGCAACTTTAAGTAAATCCTGAATATGGTCGAGACTTATAAGCTTCATTGTTACAAGCTTATTTGAAAATTCAAGAGGAGTATAAAAAATTTTTTTTATGATTGTTTTGTTTTCGAGCATTAGTGTTGAGTAAGAAAAAAAAATCCCGCAATGGAGCGGGAAGAATGGCTAACACAAAATCACAAAAATACAAAAGTTTTGTTAAATATTATAAATTTTCTAATAGATCGCCTAATAAAGATTTCAGCTCATGCAGGTCTTTTTTAAGCTGGCGGTTTTCATCTATGACTGCTTTTATTTCCTTGCTGCCTGCACCTTCGCCAAATAAGCTTAGCTCATCTTCATTATAATGCTGAACAATTTTCATCTGTGGCTTTGATTCTTCGCGAGGTCTTTGCTCTTCTTTTCCGTATGATGGTTCATCTTCTTTGAAGTTATAGTTCTTCAGAAGCTTCTTAGCGCCTTCTATGGTATATTTTTCGTCCCTTAAAAGCTTTTTGATATAAAGAATTAACTTTATATCTTTATTGGTATATATCCTGTTGCCTGCCAAGTTTTTTGCAGGCTTCAGACAGTCAAATTCAGTCTCCCAATAACGTAAAACATATTGTTCAAGGTCTGTGATTTTGCTGACCTCACTTATCGAATAATACAATTTCTTCATTGCGAAATTCTTCTTCATAACGAAAAATTTTTTTGTAAAATAAATAAGAACTTAAAAAATAGCAATACAAATGTTATTTGATTAAAGTAGTTATATTGCTGAACATAAAGTAGGGCATTAATAAAGATATTTAATACCATACAATTTTATTTATTAAAAATGTATTTTTGAGGATTAATCAAGTTATTAAACCACAACAATATGATGAAATTGAGAGCAATTTTAATACTTTTGTTAGGTTGTTTGCTTTTGCAGTCCTGCGGTAAAGAGCCTGATGTGATATATAAAAATGGTAAGATACATACATACGACGCAAATAACACTATTGCGGAGGCAATTGCCATAAAAGATGGGAAAATACTTGAGGTTGGTACAAATAATGATATTTTAGGCAAATATGAATCTGTAAACATAGTAGATTTGGGAGGAAAAGTAGTTTTACCCGGTTTTATTGATTGTGAGGGCTCGTTGGCGGAATTTTCGAAGAATTTGAGTTTGATTAATCTTTCCACTGCAAAATCAGTTGCTGAAATTACAGCACTTGTAAATGAAAGAGTTAAAAATCTTCCTTCTGATAGCTGGGTTGGTGGATTTTTCTGGAATGAGTTAATATTACCTGAAGCTGAATTGAATAAAATGGATAAAAGTGTTTTGGACAGTATTTCAACAACACAAAATATTTATTTAGTTAATCTTGATGGTTCGATAGTTTGGGTAAATTCCAAACTTTTGAATACTTTAAAGATTACAAAAGATACTCCTAATCCAAAGGATGGTGAAATCGGAAGATACGAAGATGGGGAACTGAACGGATTTCTATTTGATGCTGCTGTAAATCTTGTTAGAGAAAATATTCCTGAATTTTCGAATGATGAAATGAAGCAGTCGATGATAAAAGGGGTCAATGAACTTGTGAAATATGGTATCACAGAGCTTCAGGATAGAACAGTTAATTCAACATCTCTCGAAGCAATAAAGCAGTTAATAAATGAAGATAAATTTCCGATTCGAATGTATGCGGTGCTTTCATCAGGTGATAATACTTTTAATGAATATTTACAAAAAGGAATTGAGCTGAATTATAAGGACAAGCTGACCGTAAGAGCGGTTTCCATTGATTATGACGGTGCGTTCGGACTGCAAAGTGCCTCGATGCTTGATGATTACAAAACGGAACCGCACAGGATTGTTCCTTATGCAGTTGAACCGGATATTGTTGATTTATTAAAAAAAGCAGCAGCGAAGAATTTCCAGGTCAGGGTGAAAACAGTAGGTGACAATGCTGTTGTTGCAAGTTTGAATGCATACGAAAAAGTAAACAACGAAATAAAACTGACTGACAGCAGAACAGTGTTTGAGCACATTGAGTTTGCCGATAAAAATTCGATTAATAGGATAAGAGATTACAACATAATTCCATCTGTTCGTCCTGAGAATGCAATGCTGGACTTTGAAATTATTACTCCGAAGGTCGGGGATAGAAGCTTATCCCAGTGGGCTCTGTGGAATAGTCTGCTGCAAGCTGCCGGGAAACTGACTATCGGCTCTGATTTTCCATTTCAGCAAATTAATCCGTTTGTAAATATGTATTACCTGACAACAAGACAATTTACAGATACTACGATGGCAAGCATCACAAATCCGAATGAAAAAATTTCATTGGATGATGCTATAAGAGCATATACAATATGGGCGGCGTATTCGGCGTTTCAGGAGGAGTATAAGGGTTCGCTTGAAAAAGACAAATTTGCCGATATGGTTGTAATTTCAAATGATATATATGCCAATCCAAAGAATTTGTTATCTGCAAAAGTTGAAAAAACAATTATAAACGGAAAAGTTGTTTATCAATCAGGGAATTGAAATTCAAACACAAAAACACGAAATCACAAAATTTAAAGAACTAATTTTATTTTTTGTGCTTTTGTAATTTTGTGTTATTAATAGAAAATGAGTTTGACGAAAGAAAAGAAAAAGCTGAGTTCGTTATTGGATATTTTGAATTACTCAGCTGATTTATTGAAAGAAAAGGGGATTAATGATGCGAGGTTAAATGTTGAGCTAATGTTGTGTGAAGTTTTGAAATGCGACAGAATGAAGCTGTATCTTGATTTTGAGAAACCATTAAGCATGGCTGAGATAACGCAGTTTAAGCAGATTTTAAAACGAAGATTGACTAATGAACCGCTTCAGTATATTTTAGGAAAGACTAATTTTTATGGTTATGAAATTGAGGTTAATAAAAATGTTTTAATTCCCAGGCAGGAAACTGAAATTTTAGTTGAGAAAGTTTTAAATGACATTATTAATTCAAGCAAGCAATTTGTGAATATTTTTGAAATAGGCGCAGGCTCGGGATGTATTTCAATTGCGTTGTCAGGAGAATTGACAAAGAAAAACATAGGTCATAAAATTATTTCAATCGATAAATCAACAGAAGCCGTTGAGCTTGCAAATAAAAATAAAGAGTTGAATAACATTAGCAACAATCTTGAGTTTTCGGTTTGTGATTTATTTGAGTTTCAGAATGATTCCGTGAGGTTTGATTACATAGTTTCTAATCCGCCTTATATTTCCGAAGATGAATTTAAAGAATTAGACGTTGAAGTTCGTGATTTTGAACCTAAAATTGCGCTTACTGATTTTGGTGACGGGTTAAAATTTTATAAGGAAATTTTCAGATTAAAAAAAGAGAGATATACTGATGCTAAAGTTTTTTGTGAAATGGCTTATAACCAATCGGGAAAAATTAAGAATTTAGTTGAGCAATATGGATTTAAAGACTATGAAATATATAAAGACCTTAGCGGTATAGATCGTGTGATTGAGGTAGTTAATTAATGATTGCGGTTATACAAAGAGTTCTGAACTCTAATGTTGTCATTGATGGCAAGATTTACAGTGAGATAAATAAAGGTTTGATGGTTCTTTTAGGAGTTAAGAAAGGCGATACAAAAGAAACGGGAAAGCACTTAGCAAACAAGATTCTTGACCTGAGAATTTTTGAAGATGAAAACGGAAAAATGAATCTAAGTGTAAAAGACGTGCAGGGAGAGATTTTAGTAATTTCACAATTTACTTTATGCACAGATAAAAATAAAAGCGGCAACAGACCGAGTTTTACATTTGCTGAAGAGCCGCAAATTGCGAATGAGATGTATGAATATTTTGTGAACGAACTAAAGCAAAATTATGATTCTGATAAAATCAAAACAGGAGTTTTTGCCGCTGATATGAAAGTTAATCTGACTAATGATGGTCCTGTAACAATAATTCTTGAAAAAGAATAGATGAATGCAAAGAAACTGAATATTTGTATTATTGGCGCGGGAAAACTCGGTTCGCATTTGATTACGAATTTAGTTTCAAGGAAGTATTCAATTAAATATGTTGTTAACCGTGATGAAAAGGTTAACAACATAATAAGAAAAGATTTCAAAAAAGTTTTTGTAACGGATAAAATATCCAAAGATGTTATTAATGATTCGGATGTAATTTTAATCTGCGTTCAGGATAGATATATTTCCAATGTGTTTAAGAGAATTTTGAGTCTTAAGTTAAATTTAAAAAATAAATATTTTATTCATACAAGCGGTTCTCTGACTTCCGATATATTTAAATCACGTGCAGTTAATTCAAAACGAATAGCATCGTTTCACCCCGTGCAGACGTTCAGCAGCATAGATTTTAAGAACAAAAAAATTTTTGATGAGGTTTATTTCGGAATTGAAGGAGGAAGCGAAGCAATTAGCCTGCTTAAAAACATAACTAAAAGTTTAAATTCAAATTATTTAATAATTGATAAAAAATATAAAACTATTTATCATATTGCTTGTGTGATTTCATCGAATTATCTTGTAACTCAATATTATTTACTCGATAAAATTTTGAGAAAAATCGGGATTAATAATGCAAAGGCGAGCGGAGTGTTCAAGAGCATAGTTAATGAGACTATTTCAAACATAGATAAAAAAGGTGCGGTTTTATCGCTTACCGGACCTGTCGTGAGGGGTGACAAAAAAATAATAAATGAACATATTTCGGAAATCAGGAGTAAAATACCCGAGCTGTATAATTATTATACAGAGTTGTTAAAATTAACCTCACAAGTTGCAAAAGAAAAAAAAGCCCTGTCAAAATAATTTTATGAGAATGAATTTAAAGTATTTTATTTTTCTTATTTTATTAGGCGGTTTTATAGGTGCAAATGCCAACGCGCAGGATACAACCACTTCCACTCCGTTAAACAGAACAAGCTCAATACCGAATGCCGGAGGACTGTTTATATCTCCAATGATAGGGTTTGCATTTCCGATAAAAGCATTGAGTAATAATTCCGAAAAAGCTTTGACGCTCGGTGTTAAGCTTGAGTTTGCATCATCAAAATTATATCCATTTATCATCGGAGGATTTTTTGAACATGCAAAGTATCCCGGTCAGGATGCGTTTAAGTCTCAGTATTTTTTAAATTCATTCGAGACAAAAGTAACCTCGTTCGGCGGAAGCATTGACATTATTTTGAGCAAGTATCTGAAAACTGATTTTACTATACCGATATTGGGGCTTGAGGCAAAAATGATGAATGTATCGAGGACTATTCTACCTGATACAACTAACGTAGGTCTTGCGGCTTCCGAAAACATACTTGCTTTTGGCGGAAGTATAGGGTTTACAATTTTTATTTTTGATATAAACGTCGGCTATTCTCATGCAAAAGATTTCTCAACGGTTTACACCAGATTGAGATTTCACTTTCCTATAATAAAATTTTAAAAATTAAAACTTTCTGTCCTTCCATTCTATTTTATGTCCTGTTATGAATGTTAACGGGAGAAGCAATCCATACGCTGCAAAATATATTTCAAAAAATATGTAATACTCTAAAAGCTTAATCAAATTTAATCTTTTCATAACGGGGATAATCAGCAATAATTCAGAAATGAATTTTATGAGAATAACAAAAAGATAAACCGGCAAAGGCAGAAAAATCCATCCGAAGAAGAGCGCAAGATTCATCGAATACAACTCAAAACCCATGCAGTAGCCAAGCAGATTTATTTTGAGTCCTCCTTTAAACCACCTTTTCTTTTGTTTGTATAAAGTTTTGAAATCGGAACAACCTTCAGTCCACACAACACTCTCAGGGTTTACAGGATATTTTATTTTATATTTTTTCAGCTTATGGATTGCGCGCATTAATGCAAAATCTTCCGTAATTGAAAAATCAATACCGTTGTAGCCGCCGACATCATCATAAGCGGACTTTCTGAATGATAAATTATTTCCTATGCAGCTTAGAGTCTGATTTATTCCCGAGCTTCCTGATGCAAGTGAAAGCAGATAAACCCAGTCTATTGCCTGAACTTTTTCAAATAAGGATTTATCGGATTTGATATTTGTAAAACCGCAGACCATTCCTGTTTTATCATCATAATAAGACACAGTTTCAGTAATCCAATTTTTCGAAATAATGCAATCGGCATCGGAAGTCATAATTATTTCTCCCTTCGAGATTTCAATTGCCGTATCGATTGCGTTTGCTTTGCCTTTAAGGTTGGTTGATTCGGTTGAACGTGAGTCAATCACGACAAACTGCGGTAATCCTTTTGTATGATCAAGCATCAGATTTTTCGTGTCATCGGTTGATTTATCATTAACCAAAATGATTTCAAACTTTCCTTTGTGATAAGTCAGCTCTTTTAAGCTATTGATGCATTGAACGATATTATCTTTTTCATTTCTTGCTGCAACGATAACGGAAACAAATGCAGGCAGGTCTTTAGTTTTTTTAAGATTAAAAGATTTTAATAATCCTGAAAAAATATAAAGATGAATTAACAGATATAGAACAGCCGCAATTAGGAAAAATTCTGTCATAAATGAAAAGTGAACTATCAATTACGATAATTCACTTTGAATTTGAAATGCAAAAAAATTTTATTTAATAAAAAGAATGGGATCCTTCACTTCGTTCAGGATGACACAGCATTTTATTTAACAATTGCTATTTTTATAATGCGTGATTCTTTTGTTCCGTCTATTTCCGCTTCAACAACGCCGTAATAAACACCGCTCTGAACACTGCTTACGTCCCATGCGACTTCGTTATCGAGGTTAGGGAATTTCGTTCCCGGAAGCTCTGTGATGAGCTCTCCTGATAAATCCATAACTTTGATTGTTACGGAAGTTGCGTTTCCGTTTAAATAATATCTGATATAAGTTTTGTTGTCATAAACAGGATTTGGCCAGTTATAAACACGGTCAGCAGGAAGCTTTGTTGCGAATGATGACTGGGAAGCAATATTTGACTGCGAATTTGATAATGAAGAGTTCTTGAGGTAGTTTTTCCATAAGACATTTGCCGTATTATAAGCATAAGAAGTTTTGAAACCGTATAAATACCCATCACTGCCCATTACTATTATTCCGATAGAGTCATTGAAGTTACCGATTGCTGGTGTTGAAGTTGTATTTTCTCCAACCAGTACAGGGAATCCATCAACGATTTTTCCATCCATTCCATAAGCCATTAAGTTTCCTTCTCCGGTTACAAAAATTAAATCATAAATATTATCGCTGTTTAAGTCAGCAACTGATATTCCCGATGTAACATTAGATGTAAGCTGGACAGGGAAGTTATCAAGCATAACCCCTTTGTCGTTTAACGCATAAACTTTATTATCAGCAACGAAAACAATGCTCTGGTCTGAGTTCTTGCTTACAGGAACAAAAATAGGTGGCTGCTGAATATTCTGAATGTTGTAATTTAAATTTAACTGTGTTCCGTTAAGAATTAATTTATTATCAAGAGTTGTTATGAGCGTTCTTTCAACAGGAGCTGAACGAAAAATTCCAGAAGTTATATACTTGTGTTTAATAGTAATATATTCAACATCGGAAGTTTGAAGTTTAGTAAACTGAATAACAGTCGTATCAGCAAATGAGATTTGTGAAGACTGATTTGGTGAAAACTTCCAAATAATTTTATTCGATGCTGTATAAAGTGAGGTATCTGAAATAAGTGGCACAGAAGTTAAGGCTAACACACTTCCTGTTATAAATTGTTTAACAAAATTAGTATCAATATAATTGATAGAGTTGTTAGAATTAAAAGAATATTTGCCTATTGCAATCAGAAGTTTTGAATTATTTGGATTTGTCATTAATGCGGGAATATATTTCCCTGATGTGTCAATTAATCCATCAGCAGAAGCAGTTAGGCTATTACCGATAGAATTAAAGCCATAAGTTCTATAATTATTATTGACAAAAATTTCATCGGAATTATTTCCAATAAAATTGAAAGCTATTGGCTGCGAATTTCCCGTTGTATCAATTCCCAAGAATTTCGGGAAGTTTGCTATTGGCTTTACTGTATTTCCGCCGATGCGGACTGTGAAAGTCATCACAGGAAGAATCGTGTCGAAGTTATAAATGTTTATGTTGTTGTTTGCAAGTGAGTAGCTTAATGAACTCGGGAATGAAGTCGGAGTGAATTCATTTTTATAAATCGTTGATGGAACGCCGTGTTCGCCTCGATACCAAAAATCATAATATGAACCGTCACCGGTTACTTCACCAAAAGGAGTGTTAAAAGTGACACCGATAAGCTGTGCGCCTTTTGCTTCTTCAAGGTCAACTCCGCGGTGATTTATGTTATTATTAACGGTGTTATTAGCAAGATTAGCGTTTATAACGTTTTCATCGATATGCCAGATTAAAATTCCACCTTTGTAATAAGCTGTATCGTTTATTAATCCCGGCAAGCTCCAGTCGAGAGTAGTAACATCGGTAACGTTACCATTGATTTTTGAAATGTCATAATAAACAAATCCTTCAACATCCTGAGTATATCTTGTTGAATCATTGAAAGCGCGGTTTCGTGTATAAACAGTTTGTCCGAGATTTAATGCATCACGGTTTCTGTTTTCGACTAAGAAATACTCGCTGCTGTTAATCAAAACTTTATACATCGTGGAATCGGAGAACGTGCCTGTTGATGAAGTTTTAACTTTGTAATTAAACTCACCGTAAGAAATTGGGATTGGTTCAACCCATCCGAGATAATATTTTTCCCATGCAGACGGTTCAGGAGGAAAAATACCGCTGTAACTGAAAATTGACTGCCCATCCATAAGCCCGAATCTTCCGATTGCAGTTTTTCCGTTTGAAGTATTAAACAGGTCAGGCAAACCGAGAAAACTTCCGACATTTGCGCATATTAAACCGTTTATGCCGAGCTCAAGCAGAAAATTACCGCTGATTAAATCAAGCTCACGAAGCTCGGTTGAAGGCATGATAGCCGAGTTTTGAATAAAAAAACCATCCTGTGTCTGAAAACCGTTATATGTTGTTCCGAAAAATTCTCTGAGATTTTTTAATCCGAGGTAAACGGATGGAATATCGAAAGGCGTCGGGTCAAAACCAAGAATTGATTTTAAATCGACATCTCTACCAACTCCGGCATGAAATACTATGAACATAGTATTTGAAGGATTATACTGAGAGAAATTTATGAAACTGTCTGCTGCTGCCCATGCATCAGTAAACAATCCGCCGAGCTTATTAAGCGGCTCACCGTCACGAGGGGAGTATTCTTCCATTTTTTTAGGGAGAGTAATAACTCTTCCGTATAAATCATAAGAAATATTTAACTGACCTTTGGAGGATTTAGTAAAATAATTTTGCAAAAACTCTAAGTGG
The DNA here is from genome assembly GCA_036262055.1 of Ignavibacteria bacterium. NCBI lineage: Bacteria > Pseudomonadati > Ignavibacteriota > Ignavibacteria > Ignavibacteria bacterium. The sequence goes on along the minus strand of DATAJP010000003.1, from coordinate 465,136 downwards.
TCGACAAAGTATGCGCTGTCATAAGGAGGAGCATCGATTACCGTATCACGTCCTGTAGATGGATTTAAGTATTTATTGGATAAATCAAATCTTCCGTTGCCTGAAGTCAAACCCGAATTATCTTCCTGAAACTGAACAAGGATTGCAACAACTTTAATCGAATCATTTCCTCTCTTGAAAGCATTTGAGTTAAAAGTATTTTCAGCTCCGAACTTTAACGGATGAGAAAGCTTGTAGTTTCCGTTGAATTTATTCTGTGAAAATAATAAAGAGGGGATTATTGTTATGAGCGCTATTAAAAAAAGAATTCTGTTTTTCATTAAATAGATTGTTCTGTTCAGGAAAAAATGGAGAGAGGTGTCCTCCCCCTAACCCCCTCCAAAGGGGGAATAATTTTGATATGGGTATTAATATAAAAAACGTCATCCCGTTTGACAGGGATGACGCTGTGAAAATTTAATTAAAGCTTAGAAACTTACGGATAAACCGAACCTAAGCGTATTTGCAAGAGGATGATTTTCCTCGAGAGCGTTTATATAACTGAAGTCAAATCCATATAAGCTATATCTTATACCTGCACCTAAGGTTATGAACTTTCTGTTACCGTATGAAGGATCTTCATAAAAGTATCCTGCTCTTAACGCAATAAGTTTCGGATTTCCATACCAGTATTCAGCACCGATAGAGGTTTGTATTGATTTTAAGACATCACCGCTCCATGAAGTGAAAATTGCTTCATAAAAAGGATCTGACTGACCTGTTGTATCTCTTTTTACAAGAAGCTTTGCGAAATCAACTGTCAGAGTTAAGCTGTTTCCTTCGTTTTCAAATAAAAGATAACCTAATCCAACTCTCAGCTGAGTCGGAAGAGGGTCTGCCTGAGCCGCATCTACGTATGAAATTTTGGGACCAAGATTTGATAAATTCATACCGACTGAAAGCTTGTTAGCAATGATTTTTGAACCTGAAGTAGGTCTCCACAGACCTGCAAGGTCAAAGCTGGTTGTGAAAGCAGTTCCAGTTCCTCTTTCGTTACCTACTGTAATTTCAGGAGACAAACGGCTGTAAATGAGACGGGTTGTTACGCCAACGCCCCAGTCTTTGCTGAGCTTTGTTGCATACGCAACAGCAAATGCAAGCTCATATGCTTTATAGTTTCTTGTTTCATCTGTTCTTCCGGTTTCATCCGTATAAATGATTTCACCGATGTTAAGATATGTCAAGCTTGCGCCGACTGTTCCGTTTATGCTTGGAATATATTTTCTTGCGGCGACATAGTCATAAAAAAGGTCACCGATATTCAAACCTGCAAGCCAAGGCGAGTGTGTAAAGCTGATTTCTGTTCCTACGGTTTGATAAGCCAAACCTGAAGGGTTCCAGTGCATAGCAGTTGCATCATCAGCAATTGCAGTTCCAGTTTCACCCATACCGGCCATTCTTGAGTTAGGTCCTATAAGAAGGAACGGAACACCTGTAGTAACGGCGTTCGTTGATTGGGCAAAAACTTTTGATTCACTTAGCAACATAAAACCCATAACAAGAATTATGCATAAGTTCTTAATTTTTGAGTGTCTTAAAAACAAAATTTAGTCCTCCGTTATTTTAAAAAAAATCTATTATTATTTTAATACAGCTAATTTACCTGTTGAATTTGCATTAAAGTTACCATCAGATGATTTGACTACAAGGCGATATATATATGTTCCGTTGGCAATTGCATCCCCATCGGCATCCTTTCCATCCCATTCTATCTGAACAAATTTATCGCTTATATTCTCTTTATTCAATTCTTTTATTAGTCTTCCGCTTACGGTATATATACGGATATCCACATTCAACGGAACGTCAAAATTATGCTGAAATAGGAAGTTTGTCATATCTTTCATCGGGTTCGGGTAATTATATATGTTTTCAATAGTTAGCTGTTTATTGCTTGTAACCGTGAAATCCACCTGTGTTTCGCCAACATTATTATATGTATCAAAAGCCCTTAATTTTATGCTATAATTACCATCAGCCAGATTATTGAGGGCATATTCGAGCGTTCCGTTCTGATAATTTGTTGTCGAATTATAAAACTGGGTTAAGTCAATCTTATTATTTTCGTTATTATTTATAACTGCTTCTATTTTATGACCAATTGTTCCCGTAAGGTTCATTCCGTTTTCATCAAAGAAATCAGCAATGATTTTTGTATTCTGGTTTAGCATATCACCAGAACGGAAATTTCTGCTGTCCATATAAAGAGTAATTCTTGGACCTACAGTATCAACTGCGGCATTAGAATCGATTCCGTTAAGGAAAAATTTATTTGTATATCCCGAACCGTCAGTTCCGGAGTTATTAAAATATGTGATGATTTTTCCGTGACCTGTATCATAAGAAATGTCTCTCGGAACAACAAACTCAATTTTCCACTTTCCGTTTGTTACGCTTGCGTTTCCGTTAAAGATTGTTCCACCGTCAAGACGGAAGTTGAATGGAATTCCAAAATCAAATACTGTAACAAACCTGTCAACGTCAAAGACTTTCATGTTTATGTTGCCGTTGTAGTTATCCCAGAAAGTTGAATCGGTTCTCAAAACGCTTCCGTATATGCTGACTTTCTGCAATGCTTTTATCTGCGCAGTTTCGGTTCCCGGAACGTTATTAATGCTGTCAATTCTCGTGAAGTATTGAGGAATTGCAACTCTTAAAGTCGGGTCACTTATTAAAGTAAATTTTAATGTATTATCGCCTGAAAGTCCGGGGACATTTTTAGTATTATAGACTGCGCTGCCGATTCTTATAGGAAGATTAAGAGTATCTTTTTTGAACATAAAATTTCTCCACAGCTCTTCATTGAACGCGGCATTCGGTCCTGAATATACAGGTCTGACAGCAGCAATAACACCTATTGCGCCGCCATTAGGTTTATTCACAAGCTGTTCAGCCGCACTTATAAAAAACGGGTCATCATATCTTGCAAGGTCACAGCTTGCAATTGTTACAAAAGGCAGTTTACATCCGTTGTTTAATTGCGGAATACTGACCTGCCTGTCAAAAACCTGTTCGTGCGCCCATAAGTCCGTGCTTCCATGTCCTACATAATTAATAACAAGACGTCCTTCGTTCCAGCCTTTTATAATTGCCTCGTTCACACCCGGTTTTCTTCTTCCCTGAGGTGTATATATAGCCGGATAATTAACTAAATATACTTTATCTTTTTCAAAATCCGGAGGTGTGCATTGCTCAGCAACAATCTCGCATTGTGAAGTATGCAAAGCACCTTCTTCACCATTTGTATATGTTGTTGTCCATCCGTCATCTGCAACATACATAATTTTCTTTTTCCATATTCCATAGTTTGCCGGATTTTCATAGCAAATTATTTTTGAAACCACATCGTTTGCTTCCTGCAGAGAGTTAACACATAATCTTCCCCACGAAAAATCAGGAACAGTAGCGCTGTTAGGGTAAGGATAGTTTTCATTTATCTCCACGCTGAAGTCGTCACTGCAATAACTGAAAATTTCATTTTGGTCAAGACGGTCTAACTGAAACGGAGGAAGATAGTTCTTTGTGTTCAGATTATATAAATTTCTGAAGTCATAACTTCCATCAGCGAAAAACAGAATATGCACCGGCTTAATATTCCAATTGTTATAAGCATACTTAATATAATTTCTTATTGCAACCGGGTCCTGAAGTCCTGCCGAGAATTCATTATAGATTTGGTTTATGTCAACAACATGAGTTTTAATATAATTCGGACCGGGAGTTTCACGATAAGCTTTTAAAGTGTTTGCCGCGCTTAAAAATTCAGTGGGGGACAATATAATGAATGATGCACCTTCTGAAAATCCTTTAAGATTCTGATTATTCAGTTTAGCAGAAATTGCGCCCGGAGTAAGATAATTATTACCGATTGTATAAAACTCGGAAGGTGTTCCCAGCTGAATATTTTTTTGAAATACTACTGTTCCCTGATTGAAACTCACAGGGTTTATTAAGGCAGTATTATAAGGAACGGTTACATCAAAAACTTTTACCTCGGAACTGTTAAAGCTTGAGACTCTGAACTCCATCATTGCATTGGTGTCGGGAGAGTTAAATCTTAAAAAATTATTATCAGCTGACATCATTCTCGGATAATGAATTTCATAATAGTCGAGATACCCCGCAACAGTATTGGAGTTATGTGACGAGGGGAGTGATAATCTTAACCTTGTGCTTGTGTTTGAGCCAAGATTATAAAAAACATTCAGAGCAGGGTAAATAAAATTTATGTGAGAGAATTCATCCCAAATTCCCGGAATACCGATAAGATTATAATAGCTCGAGTTTTCATCTTTCAATTCAAAGGTTGCCGGTGGTATTGATGCGTTTCCAAACATCATTCTGAGATTTATATCACTATTCTGGACATATCCGCGCAGTTCTTTGTTAAACGACATTCCGTTGCCGTTGTCGATTCTCTGACTTACCCAAACTGTGCCTGTAGCACCAAGATTATTTACATCCGGATTTTCGAAAAATCTGTCCCAGAACTGTGTAAGCTGAGCTGCACCCGGAACATTAGGGGAAGCAACTGTTTCCATTCTTTTTCCGTCAGCACCGCCAAAGGAAATGAAATAATAATTCGAAGCAGAGTAAGGGTTTATATAATGATAATGCTGTTTGTTAACATCATCATAGCTCCAGTCACTCTGACTTTTTCCATAAAATAAAATGTAATCGTCGTCGTTAAATTGTCCGTCATTCTCACCTGCAACAAAAATTGCATTTTCAACAGGGTCAAGCGCAACAGGATCAGAATTATTATAAGGCAATATATGACCGCCGTTGCCGTATATTTTAAATGTCTTTGGGTTTATGTTCGCAACGTTTATTCCCGCATTTTGCAAAAATGCTTTATCGATTTTGTATATGCCCGTTTGTTTTACTTCAATTCTGTAGAAGTCGCCCGACGCAAAAATGCTGTTTTCAATTCCTGCATCTGTTTGCTGAAGTTCTTCTCTTGTTGACCAGTTTTTTGCAACGTCAAAATTTAATGCTGCAAACTGCATCAAGCCGAGTTCTTCAGCATCCTGAATTCTTTTTGTATAAAGAGGGCTTCCAGAAAAGACCACGCGGACTCTTAGATAAGTATATTTTCTTGCTGTCTTTGTAACAGGATTATAAAGTACGGGATTTAAGAAAATACTTCCGACATATTTATTCCGCATTATACCGCCAAATTTGAAATCGGCTGCATTCTTAGGATAAAAAGAATTTTCACCATAAGCTTTCGGGTCCTTTATATAATCAAACTTCCAATCATCTTCCTCTTTTCCTCTTTTAATTGTGGGAACGGGATTAATGTCCACATTCTGAACATCCTCATATTTATAATCAATTATTTCAATCCGGTTGTCTTTGGGAGACGGTAAAAAAACCGGAAGTGTTTTGAATTGAACATCAGGCTTTCCTGTCTGCTCGCCATAATTTCTGGAATACTTGAAATTGAACCGGTCGATGTATTGCGGTGTAAATTCCAACTCAATATAAGAGTTGTTTGAAGATATAACTTTGAAATCAGGAACATAATCGTCAGTTTTTTGGACAGGGGATTCCTGTGTCTTGCTGAGCTGATTTTTATCCTGCGCATTAAGATTTACTACAACAAAAAATGATAAAATTAAAACGATTTTATTGATTTTCATATGTGTAATTTAACCTGTAGTTAGTGTCCTATAAAGATTATCATTATTAAATAAAAAACCATTTATTAAAGTTCAGATTGAACTTCGATAAATGGCTTACTATTATTTTCATTAAAAAGTTTCTTTAATTACAAAAAAGTCGCGTTTTGTGCTATACTTTCCTTTCTTTTAATTTTTGCCTTACAAAGATATTAGTAAGTTTCTAAATAGTCAATACTTAAACAAATTTTATGCCATTCAAAATTGCTTTTTCGAATGTTTTTTCAAGCCCATCTTTTCAATCACGTCGAGGTTCTGTAAAGCGTTTTTTGCCGCTTCCTGTTCAGCTTGTTTCTTTGATTTTCCTTTGCCTATACCCAAACTTCGATTGTTCAGATAAACTTCAACGGTGAATAGTTTATTATGTTCCGGTCCTTCCTGCTTGATCACATTGTATTCGGGAATAAAATCAGTATGCGCCTGCGCATATTCAAGGAATTTGCTTTTATGATTTTCATCAAACTGGTCGAGCCATTTAACGTCAAGTTTGACGAAAATTTCTTCATTAATAAATTCTTTGGCGGCAGTATAACCTGAGTCAAGAAATATTGCGCCGATAACAGCTTCATAAGCATCGGCAAGTATTGCATCATATCCTTCTTCGATTGATTTTAAAGCAGTGTATGATGCGAGAATGAATTCATTAAGCTTCAAAACTTTAGCACGTTCTGCAAGGAATCTTTTGTTAACAAGTATAGAACGGAATTTTGTAAGGTCGCCTTCTTCATTGTGAGGGAAGTTTTTGTATAAATATTCAGCAACTACAAGGTCAAGAACTGCATCGCCTAAAAACTCAAGACGTTCATTAGAAACGAGACCGGGCTTTAAAGTATCTTTACGGACTTTTATAAATGAACGGTGTGTAAGCGCGGTAACAAAAAATTCACGATTCAGAATCTTATAATGAATTGCATTCTGGAATTTTTCGAAATCGATTTTCCTGATAAGGCGTGAAGGGATAATATCAGGTAAATCCTCTTCCTTCTTTCTCCGTTTCAGGAAAGGAATAATGCGGGTAAGATTCTTTAAAGTTTTAAACATTTATTACTGTGGCAGAAAAGGGATGTATTATTCTCCAAATTTTTTAAATACAATTGCCGTGTTATGTCCCCCAAAACCTGAATTGTCAGATAAAACAGTGTTAACTTCTTTTTTCAATGCTACATTAGGTACGTAAAATAAATCACACTCGGGGTCTTTTTCTTCATAATTTATCGTTGGTGGAATTATTCCGTCACGAATAGTCAAAATCGATGCAATTGCTTCAATTGCACCTGCTGCACCGAGCAAATGACCTATCATTGATTTAATAGAGTGAACAGGGATGTCATAAGCTTTTTCACCGAATACAATTTTGATTGCTGCTGTTTCGTTTTTATCATTTGCAGGAGTTGATGTTCCGTGTGCGTTGATTACATCGATGTCGTTTATTGTCATTCCCGAATCTTGTATTGCGTATTTAATTGCTTTTACAACTCCTTCACCGTGTGGTGCAGGTTCGGTTATGTGATGAGCGTCACCGGTCATTCCGATTCCGGTAATTTCAGCATAAATTTTCGCTCCTCTTGCTTTTGCGTGTTCGAGTTCTTCGAGTATTAACGTTGCGCCGCCTTCACCCATAACAAACCCATCACGGTTTTTCTCAAAAGGACGTGATGCTTTTTTAGGGTCATCATTTCTGGTTGAAAGCGCATGCATAGCATTGAATCCGCCGACTCCCATCGGAGTAATGACTGCTTCTGAACCTCCGGTTACCATAATGTCTGCAAGACCCCGCTGAATAATCATAACAGAGTCTATAATAGAGTGCGCTGAAGTTGTGCAGGCGGAAATCGTAGCATAGTTAGGACCTTTGAGCTTATATTGCATAGAGATTCTTCCCGCTGCAATATCCGCAATAAGCATAGGAATAAAAAACGGACTAACTCTATCGGGGTTTTGCGGTGCTTTATCGTCAGGTGTTGGCTGAGGCAGACGGAAAAATAATTTGTTCTGTTCTTTTTCGTATGTTGTCATTCCGCCGATTCCCGAACCGTAAACAACACCCGCACGGTCGCGGTCGATTTTATCAAGATTCAATTCTGAATCTTTAAGCGCCATATCTGTTGCTGCAAGGGCATACTGTGTGAAGGGATCAACTCTCTGTGAGAGTTTCCTGTCCATAAAATTCAACGGGTCAAATCCCTTCAGTTGAGCGGCGAACTTTGTTTTGAAATTCTCAGGATTAAAATAACGCTCATAATCCGTGATGTAATCAACACCGCTCTTTCCTGCGATTAGATTAGTCCAGAATTCCTCAACGGTTAGCCCGATTGGCGTTACCGCACCTATACCTGTTACAACAACTCTTCTGCGCATTTAAAAATTTTACTTATTTTACTTTTTCTTGAATATAACTAATTGCATTACCTACGGTCTGAATTTTTTCAGCATCTTCATCAGGAATTTTAATATCAAATTCTTCTTCGAACTTCATAACTAACTCAACGGTATCAAGTGAATCTGCTCCCAAATCGTTTATAAACGAAGCTTCGGGGGTAATTTTTGATTCTTCTACATTTAATTTATCGACGATTGCTTTTGTGACTTTGTCTTTGATTTCGTCTTGAGTCATTATTTTTCTCCTTATTTAGAAATTAATTTGTGTAAAAATAGTAATAATATTAAACTTTTGAAAGTTATGTATTTGGATGATTTTTTATTTCTTTACAGGCCGTCTGATGATATAATATCCTTCAAGAGGGTACTTCCCATAAATCACGTTGTTCATAATCATTTTTCCGTCGTCATCTTGTGATGTTCCTGCCCAGATTGCCTGAGCAAAATATTTTTCACGGCTTTTAACAAGCTTTTCGAAGATTATCACGTGACCATTCCAGACAAGCAGGTCACCTTTTTTTATCTGGGCAATAGTATCTACTCTTATATATGTGAATATATCGTTAAATCTTGTTGTGTCCATCAAATCACGCGTTAAAGTATTTACATCAGGGCATTTGAAACCTGCTTTGTGTAAAGTATTCAAAGCGAAAATATTACATCGGGATTGATAACCGAGTTCGAGGATTCTATTGTTTAACCAGTAAAGAAAAATCGTGTCGGCATTTTTTGCATACATCGGGTTTTTTTGTTCTTCGAAAGCAGTCGAAAAAATTAACTCTGCCTCCGTAGAGGATACTTCTTCAGGTGTATCAATTTTTTCTTCGGCTTCTTTAGTTGTTTCTTCTGTGTATGTCTCATCAGTTCTCGCACCTGAGCAACCATATAAAAAGATTAATGAAATTATTGGTAATGATAATATTACCGAATATCTTTTCATTTAAATAAAATTATTTCTGCTGACTGTTTTTCTGAATTTCTTCATCTAAACGTTTTTCAAGCTCCTGAAGTTTTTTCTGCAATCCCTCGATTATTGCCTGCTGCTGGTCTAAGTATTGCTGACGCTGGTCAAATTCTTTTTGTTTTTGCTGAACTTGTTTTTCAAATTCTGTTTTATCCCAATATCCCATATCTTCAAAATATCCTTTGAAGAGGAAATTATGTTTCAAAGCTTCCATGTTCTGCTGGAAACTGAATGCGCCGCGCTCAAAGTTTCTTACAGCTTCGTCCGACTGTCTTATAATATCTTTTATATTGTTGGCAAAATTTGTGTCGGTCAATATTGTGCCTATGACGGATTGGTTAGAATTCATTTTTTGTGTAATAGCGGCAATGTCTCTTGTGATTTTATTAACTTCTACAGTAAAATCATTAATCTGGTAAGACACTTTGTCAATCATGCCGGAAAGCTTAAATACAACGGCATTAATTTGATCGGTGTAACTGCTAAAAGTATTGAATGCCGAGTCAACACTATTATATAAGCTCTTATTATTAATTAATTGCCCGAGTGTTCCTTCGCCTGAATTAACCTTTGCCACGATTGTAGTTAACTCCTGCGCTATCGAATCCGCCTGTTTTGTTGAGTTATACAGGTTGTTCATTATCTGTCCGATGTCTATAGGCAAATTTGAAGGGAGATAATCTCCATCTTCAGCAGTTTTAGCTGTGTCTGAACCAGATGAAATAGATACGGCTTTGCTTCCCACAAGACTTGTTGAGTTTATAGTTACCTGCGAATCTTTTTTAATGTATTTAAGAACACTTTTCTGAACGGTCATTATAACTCTTACTTTATTGATACCTTGAATATCTATACTCTGGACAGTTCCTATATTAATACCGGAATATGTTACATTATTTCCTGCGGTCAGTCCGCTTACATCCGTAAAAATGGAGTTAAGCGTTACTGTCGGGGTAAAAATATTTTCCTTATTACCCAGATAAAACATGGTAATAATAAACAGGAGCAAACCTACTCCTAAGAAAAATCCCAGCTTTACTTTTTTTGACTTATCCATAAAAAATATCCTTAATATAAATCTTTAATATGTAAAAAAACTCTTAATAAATTCGTCATCAGATTTTGATAGTTCATCGAAGCTTCCCTGGGCAACGAAACGTCCGTCTTTGAGAACCACAATCCTGTCTGAAATTAATTTAGCACAGTTCATATCATGAGTAACAACTACTGAAGTTACACCAAATTTCTTTTTCATATCCATAATAAGCTCGCTGATTTCTTTTGATGTATAAGTATCAAGTCCCGTTGTCGGCTCGTCATATAAAATAATTTTGGGGTCAAGCATTAATGTTCTTGCAAGACCGATTCTTTTCTGCATACCCCCTGAAAGCTCGGAAGGCATTTTGTCAATTGCCTGTGAAAGCCCGACGTTTTTTAATTCTTCTTCGACCTTAGGCTCAACGTTGCTTCCATCATAATCACTCTGCCTGATAACAGGGAACATAAGATTTTCACGAACAGTCATTGAGTCATACAATGCTCCACTTTGAAATAAAAATCCCACTTCTTTTCTGAACTTTTGTAAATCATCACCGTTTAGATTATCAACATTTTGTCCATCAACTTCAATTGTGCCTTCGTCAGGTTTAATCAAACGGACAATGCATTTTAAGACAACTGATTTTCCCGTTCCTGAACGTCCGAGAATAACAAGTGTCTCACCTTTTTTAACTGTAAGGTTCATATTATCAATAACAACGTTTGAACCAAATGCTTTTTTCAAACCGGTAATCTTAATGACGTCTCCGCCTGATTTTGAAGATGTGTTAGTATTTCCGTTATTTGCGGTATTACCGTTTGTATTTTTATTATTTGTATCTTTTATGTCAGCCATACATTATATACCAAGCAAGCTTGTGATTTGTACTGCAAGCATATCGATAATGATTACACACAAAGAGGAAATGACAACAGCAGTATTAGCTGCAATTCCAACAGACTCGGTGCCTCTGTCTGCATTATATCCCTCAAAACATCCGACTACTCCGATTGAAAACCCAAAGAAAAATGATTTTATAGTTGCAGGCAGAATATCATCAAAGCCGATATTTTGAAACGTTGAAATCAAATACCCGCGTATAGTAACGTCTTCGCTCAAATTAAATGAAAGATAGCCACCGAATAAAGCCAATGCATCAGCATAAAATATAAGGAGTGGAAGCATTAAAGTTGCAGCGGTGACTCGTGTAACAACAAGATATTTGAATGGGTCTGTTCCGGATACTTCCATTGCGTCAATTTGTTCTGTGACCTTCATTGAGCCAAGTTCTGCCCCGATGCCTGATCCGATTTTTCCCGCAAATATAAGAGCTGTAATAACGGGACCAATCTCACGAAATATGGCAACCGCTACCATAGAGGGTACAAGAGACTGAGCTCCAAACATTGTTAAAGTCGGTATGGATTGAAGGGTTAAAGTTAATCCTATAATAAAGCCAGTAATTCCCACTAATCCAAAGGACTTATACCCAATTGCATAAAATTGTATAAAGGTCTCTTTGATTTCATATTTTGGAACAATAACCTGTTTGAAATATGCGGCAGCAAATGAAAAGAGATTGCCTAACTTTCCAAAAAAACCTACGATGGAACCGGGCAGGGCAATCGTAAAATTTCCGAATAACTTAACGTCGTTGCTATTATTATTGTCAGTCATCAGTTAAAGTTAGGGTCGTTTCTTCTTATTTTTAAATCTATGAACGGATTTGCAAAGCCGATAATAATACCTGCGGATAAATCAAAAAAATTAGTTCCGCTGCCATGATTAACAAATGTATAACGCGCTTTTATATGAGGATAAAAAAGAAATTTATCATTGCGTATCGAATAACCGAAAGATGCTTCGGGGAAAATTCCGCTATCAGTAAAATCAGTAAAGTAACCTCCTCCAAGCGAAAGAACAGTTGTTCCTTGAAGCATATTTGACGGCTGAATGCTGTCCTTTAAGAGATAATCATATTTAGCCGAAAGACGAAGCTGGTTTTTTTGGTTTCCTTTGAAGATTAAAGAGTATTCGGCACCGATTCTGTATTCACCAAAATAACCGAATCCGAGAGAAATCTCTTTTGTAAGCCCGACGTTCGCTCCGCCGTTTTGGAAAGTAACAATCGGATTAAAGAAATAAATTGCCGACCACAGCCATATAGCAGCGGGTAGAGCAGGGTTTATTTCAGTATTTCCGGGTTTTAGAAATTTTGAGGATGTAAAATCTTTTAATGAATAAGATGGGACATTATACTCAGATGAATCTAAATATTGAGAGTATGACGTATTGTGAATTAATAAAATAAAAAGTAAAGCAATTAGTATCTTATTGCTCAAGTTGTTTCCAATATTGAATGTAACGAATTATAATAAGCATTATAAATATCATTCAAATTTAATTCAATGTCATTATTGATTTTGAGTTTTTCCCCTCTGACTTTACCGATAACATTGAAATCTATGGAATTAGTTTCACAAATTTGCTTTATTTTTTCCAAATTATTCTCAGAAGCTGAGACAATTATTCTGCTCTGGGTTTCACCGAATAACTCGAAGTCTTTTCTATGTTTATAAGGCAGATTTACTTCGCACCCAAGCATTTTGTCGGTATTCATAACGCAGCATTCTGCAAGAGCGGTAGCAATACCGCCATCAGAAACATCATGAGCGGAATTAATTAATTTATTATCAATTAATTTCAGAACGGTCTGATGCAAGTTATGTTCGTAATTTAAATCAAGGTCAGGTGTATCTCCCTGAACAAGATTATGAATCTGATTTAAATATTCCGAACCGCCGATTTCATTTGAATTTTGTTTGCCGATGAGAATAATAACATCATTTTCATTTTTAAAAAAGCTTGAAGTGGTTTTGGAAACGTCTTCGATTAATCCGATTACTCCGATTGTCGGGGTAGGGAAGACAGCATACTCACGCGACTGATTATAAAAACTAACGTTACCACCTGTAACAGGAGTATCATATTTTTTACAGGCGTCCCCCATACCGCGAAGCGCTTCAGAGAATTGATAATACACTTCAGGATTATATGGATTGCCAAAGTTGAGACAATTCGTTATACCCAGAGGTGTCCCTCCTGTGCAAACAACGTTGCGAACGCATTCGGAAACTGCAATCATTCCGCCTTTGTAAGGATTGAGATAAACATATTTGCTGTTGCAATCTACTTTCATCGCAAGAGCTTTGTTTGTTCCTTTTAAGCGAATGACCGACGCATCACAGCCGGGAAGAATGACTGTATTAGTACGAACCTGAGTATCGTATTGATTATAAATCCATTTTTTATTTGTAATGCTCGGTGAAGAAAGAAGCTTTATTAAAACTTCATTTAAGTTTTTCGGTTCGGATAATTTATTTGCATCTAATGCACGAGTTGTCTTGAAATATTCAGGTTCTTTTTTCTCACGGATATAAACAGGCGCACCGCCGCCAAGAACCAAAGGTTCGGCAGGAACTTCAGCCATAAGCTTATCCTGATAATAGACTTCAACAACGGGTTTTTCGATTATCTCGCCGATTTGAACACAGTTTAAATCCCATTTTGCAAAAATTTCTTTTGCTTTTTCTTCTTTGCCTTTTTGAATTACGACAAGCATCCTTTCCTGAGATTCCGAAAGCATAATTTCATATGCGCTCATGTTTTTGTCGCGCAGTGGAACATAATCCAGATTTATTCTCATTCCGCATTCACCTTTTGCGGACATTTCTGAAGTAGAGCAGGTGATTCCCGCAGCACCCATATCCTGAATGCCGACAACGATACCTTCTTTTATAATTTCAAGAGTTGCTTCGAGCAGAAGTTTTTCAGTAAAAGGGTCACCGACCTGAACGTTCGGGCGTTTTGATTCCGATTCTTCGGAGATTTCTTCAGACGCAAAAGTTGCTCCGTGAATTCCGTCTTTACCTGTCGATGAGCCGACTATGAAAACAGGATTACCGACTCCCGATGCTTTTGCAGTAGCTGTTTCGTTATTCTTAACGATACCGACTGCCATTGCATTGACGAGGGGATTATCCTGATAACAGTCTTCGAAATAAACTTCGCCGCTGACGGTCGGGACACCGAAGCAGTTGCCGTAATGTCCGATGCCTTCGACGACATGTTTCAATAAAAATTTTGAACGCTCAATTTTTTCTTTATCGTTATCGGGTTTTGGAGTGATGTTGCCGAAACGAAGCGAGTTCAAAGCTGCAATTGGTCTTGCGCCCATAGTGAAAATATCGCGGAGAATACCGCCGACGCCTGTTGCAGCGCCCTGAAACGGCTCGACTGCCGAAGGGTGATTGTGAGACTCAATTTTAAATGCAACTGCAAGTCCGTCACCGATGTCGATGAGTCCTGCGTTTTCCTCACCTGCTGAAACAAGCAAACGTCCGCCTGAGCGGGGGAGTTTTTTTAATTCTGCGATTGAGTTTTTATATGAGCAATGTTCGCTCCACATAACCGAGAAAATTCCCAGTTCGGTATATGTCGGAGTTCTTCCGAGTATTTCAAGGATTTTGTTATACTCGGATTCTAAGAGACCTAATTCTTTTGCAACTTCTAAGTTTACTTCCATATTTAATTATTTCCCGTTGGAGTCTCCTTTAGGGACTCCAACGTTTTATTTCGCAGGAGTCCTTTAGCAAGAGACTCCTGCGGTAGAAAGCTTTCGTTTGCGAACCCTGAAGGGTTCGGCTACAAAATTTATTTATAAAATTTTAGATAATCTTTTTCAAAAAAAAGTGACGTGCCTGAAACAACAAGCAAAGGTTTCAATAATACGTTTATCACCGGAACAAACATAATTATAAAAGCAATTGCACCAAAACCATAACTCAACATTCCACCGCTATTTGTAATTTTAATTTTTTGTCTTAATTTTATTTCTCTGCGTGTCATTGGTATATCAAGAAAATCGAGCGCGTTATAAAATGAAGAAAATATAATGTTCAGAATATCAAATATGAAACCGACAATAGGAATAAAATTAAGCAAGAACAACGGAATAGAAATCGACAAATAAAAACCAAGCTTCACGACCTCAGCTTTAATGCTCATCCACGAATCAGCAAAAAAACCGCGGGGATTTACGACTTTAATTTTAGTTAGTTCTTCTTCGACGATTACCGAAAGCAGCTCGTTGAACGGTGCTGAGATAATTCCGCCGATTGTTATAAAGAAAAAATAACAGATTACTAAAAGTAAAATTACCGTTGTAAAAAGAACAAGAATGTGCAGAAGCTCCTGATAAAATAAGGCATCGGGATTATTTGCACCGGTAATGTTAGATGAAGTATTATAAATCCAGCTGAACACAAAATAAAAAATAGTCCCGTAAATTAATAAGTTTATTAAAACCGGGACTATCGAAAACAGTATAAGCTTTGGCTTCCTGAAAAACAGCGGAATGCATCTGAACGGATAAAAGAAACCATAAGCAAAGTCGGACATCAGTATATTTTATTCTCTCCCGCAGGAGTCTCCGCAGGGACTCATGCGAAGTAAAAATTTTCAGGAGTCCTTTCAGAGACTCCTGAAATAGATAAAATTATTTCACAGCTTTTTGGAAAGTGTCTTTTAAATCAAGTGCTTCCCAGGTAAAGTCTTTATCGTTCCTTCCGAAGTGTCCATAAGCAGCGGTTTTTCTGTAAATAGGTCTTCTTAGCTTCAATTTTTTAATAATTCCCTGAGGAGTTAAATCAACGTTATCAGCTACAATTTTTTCAAGTTCTTTATGAGAAATTTTCCCTGTGCCATGTGTGTCAATTAAAATCGAAATTGGTTCAGGAACACCGATTGCATAAGAAAGCTGTATGGTGCACTCATCAGCAAGCTTCGCAGCAACAATGTTTTTTGCAACGTGTCTTGCGGCGTATGCAGCACTTCTGTCAACTTTTGAAGGGTCTTTTCCTGAAAACGCGCCGCCTCCGTGAGGAGCTTTTCCGCCGTATGTATCTACGATAATTTTTCTTCCTGTCAAACCGGTATCACCGTGAGGTCCGCCTATTTCAAAATTACCGGTCGGGTTAATGAAATATTTTGTTTTCTTGTCGATTAATTCGGCAGGAATAACTTTTTTAATTACGTTATTGATTACATCATCTTTAATTCTTTTTTGTGTTACATCAGGATCATGCTGTGTAGAAACAACAACAGCATCAATGCGGATTGGTTTTCCGTTGTCATCATATTCAACTGTTACTTGTGATTTTGCATCAGGTCTCAGATAAGGCATCAGCTTTGGATTCTTTTTTCTGATGTCAGCAAGCTTCTTTACTAAATGATGGGCATACAATAAAGCCATCGGCATGAGCTCTTTTGTTTCGTTGGTTGCATAACCGAACATTATGCCCTGGTCGCCTGCGCCGCCGCGGTCAACACCCATTGCGATGTCAGGGGACTGCTTGTTGATAGCTGACATAACATTGATTGAGTGAGAATCAAAGCGGTAGTCACCTTTGGTATATCCTATGTCATTCACTACTTCTCTAACAAGAGATGGAATATCAACATAATGCGAAGTTGTGATTTCACCGCCGACGAGAACGAGTCCCGTTGCGCAGAAAGTTTCGCAAGCTACACGTGCATGCGGGTCGTGCGCAAGAATATCATCAAGCACTGCATCTGAAATCTGGTCACAAATTTTATCCGGATGTCCCTCACTAACAGACTCCGATGTAAAAAAATAAGACATTAAGTTATTTCTCCTTTTAGTTATTATATAAAAATTTTTGTGTGTTAACTACTTTCCTCACTGGAACTGCTTTGCTTGGATTCCCGCCTTCGCGGGAATGACAGCGAGGTTATAAACTCTCCAGAACTATTTCTGAAATATCTTTTACTTTAACTTCTTCTGCTTTGTCTTTTGCTTTGACGCCGTCGGTTAACATCGTCATGCAGAACGGACAAGCAGTTGCAATTTCTTTTGCACCTGTTGCAAGCGCTTCTTCGGTTCTTTCAATGTTCACGCGTTTGCCTTCATGTTCTTCAAGGAACATTCTTCCGCCGCCTGCACCGCAGCAAAAACCTTTATCGCGATTGCGGTTCATCTCTACTACTTCAAGTCCGGGAACGTTCATTAATGACTTACGCGGTGCTTCATAAACATCGTTATATCTTCCGAGATAACATGAATCGTGATATGTAACTTTTTCTTTTATTTCTTTTTTCGGATTTAATTTCTTCTCTTCGAGAAGCTTGTCAATAAATTCTGTATGGTGAGTTACTTCCAAATCAATTCCGAACGGCTTGTATTCTTTATTCAATGTCTGGAAACAATGCGGACAAGCAGTTACCATTTTCTTCACATTGTATCTTTTTAACGTCTCGACGTTCTGCTGAATAAACTGCTGTGCTAAAAATTCATTTCCTAAACGTCTTGCAGGGTCGCCTGTGCATTTTTCTTCGCTTCCGAGAACTGCGTATTTAACGCCTGCTTCGTTTAATAATTTTGCAAAACTTTTCGTAACGTTTCTATAACGCTTATCGAAAGCACCCGCACAACCTGACCAGAACACAACATCAAGCTCTTCGGCTGTTCCGATGTTGCTGAGTTTTTTAACGGTATTGGTTTTTCCATCTTTCTCGATATCTTCGTTAAGTTCGGTAATCCATTCGTTACGAGCTTCCGCACCGAAAGCCCAAGGTGATTCGTTGTTTTCGAGATTTCTGAAAACGGTATTCATTTCTTCAGGAAAAATAGATTCCATCATCACAAGGTCGCGACGCATATCAACGATTGATGTAACGTGGTCAATCATAACGGGGCATTCTTGAACGCATGCACGGCAGGTAGTGCATGCCCAGAGCTCCTGCGGAGTTATATAATCCGGCACAAGCGCAACATCTAACAGGGGGTCTTGCTCGACTTTCTTTGCAAGCAAAGGTCCTTTGTCCGATGCGCGTCGTCTGATTTCCATCACGATTCGCTTCGGATTAAGCATCTTGCCTGTGAAGTTTGCAGGACAAACTTCCGTGCATCTTCCGCATTCAGTGCAGGTATATCCGTCAAGTGTCTGCTTCCAGGTTAAATCGGTATAGTCTTTTACACCGTATTGAGTGATTGACTCATCCTCAAAATTAATAGGTTTAAGAGCACCTTTAGGTTCAATATCGAGATTAGAAAAATATGTATTAGGTATAGATGATAAAACGTGAAAATGTTTTGAGTAGGGAAGATAATTTAAAAACGAAAGCACGACTACATTGTGCGCCCACCAAAAAAACATATATGCAGTTTGCGAACCGCTGCCTCCGATAATGTTTGCAAGCAATTGCGATACAGGTCTGAGTCCGTGTGAATGTCCGAGCAAAATTCTTTCGATGTTCACTCCGAACATTGTTATCATCACAAGCGCAATCATAATTAAGATAAAAGTAGCATCGAGACGTGAGGATTTTTCAACCTGCAATCTTTTTGGTGTACCGATATATCTTCTGAGTAATGAGAATACAACCGTTACAAAAACAAGAGCTCCGAATAAATCAGCACACAACGTCATGAAGCTATAAACAGGTCCAAGAAATGCAAAAGTGAAATTAGGAAAAAATCCTTCAATGAATCCCTCGACCACCACAAAAGTCAAAACTAAAAATCCCCAATAAATAAAGAGATGAAGGAAACCGGCAAATTTTCGTCTGAAAAGTTTTTTCTGAAGAAGTGCGTAGACGATAGTATTTTTTATACGCTGTGCGACATCTTTAAACCTGTTTTCAGGTTTGGTGAAGCTTAGAATTGTAAAAAATTTCTTTGCCGAATATAAGAAGAATGAAATCATTCCGAAGAAGAAAACGGCAAAGATGATTGTATTCAGCATCTAAAATTATATTAAACAGCAAATTACTGAAATTTATAATGATTTTAAAGATAAAAAGGGATTGAAAAGTGAATAAGGGGGTTTAATCGTTGCGCTCAGAATGACACATTATTTTAATATTTCATCGAATTTATCAATGAGCCAAAAGTTACGAATTGCCGGCTGCATGCTGATTATTTCAGGCATTAATTCATCTTTTATTTTTTCATTGGATATTCTGTATTTACCAAGCAGTCGCATAGCTTTTACAAAGCTGTTTCCAGTTTTGATTGTATGACGGTTTACTTTTTTGCTTGTATCAATGAAATGCTTGAAAGCATCAAGTGTTGCTGTAAATGTATCATAATATTTTTCGGATTCATTTAATAATTCATAATAATTTCTTATCTGCATAAGCTTCATGTCAAAAATAAAGGAATCATTAAAGAATTCAACTTCGGATAAATATTTTAAGGATTCGAGATAATTTTTTTTATAATGGCTTAGAAATGCGAGAGAAAACTTATTCATAATGTCTCTGATTTCTGGAACGGTTTTATCTATGTAGTTATTATAAAATTTCTCACTCCATTTTATGTTGTATGAAAATAATCCAGTTTGAAGAAACATTTTATAATACTGCCAATGAATGTATTTAAATTCTTTTTCAGGAAACAAATTTTCATCAATCACAAATTTTACAAGTTCAAATTTTGATTGAAGGTGTTTTTTTTCACCAACAGCGGTATATAAATTCAAAATTCTCATGAAATACTGGGTTTTTTCAGAATCATTTAAAGTATTATATATTTTCTTGTATGCATTGTTAACATCTTCAAAATACTTATTAAAGTTTTGGAAATCTGTTTGACACATTAAAATATATGTTTCAAGCTTTAGTCTCGCCTCTTTTTCAGCGCTTACATCAAGCTGCAGTAAAAATCTTTCAAAGTTCACATGTTGCAAGAAAATCTTAAAAATATTTTTATACTCCTTGATATTATACATATTATCGTTTGCATTCAGATTGGTCATTAAAGCGCCTGAAGCTCCAAGAAAAAAAGAAATAAGCAAATCGCTTTTTGTTCTGTAAATATCCTTAAACTGATTTTCTTTTCCTGAAAATGCAAGAATGTTAAACATTGGATTAGTTAATGAATATAATTGAGAATATTTATTAAAATCAGACGAAAGATGTTCGGGATTGTTAACAAAATCATTATATTTTTTTTCACCAAAAGAAAATAATTTTCTGTACCAGTAATCTTCAACAAGCATTAAAGTTGAATAATATTTATTTCTTTTCAATACTTTCACAAGCATATAGTTTTCAAGTACTTTTATCATATCGGAGTTTAAAGTCCTCATAATCTTCAGTTGCTTTTTCTCATCTTTCAAAGTTTTAAAATAATCTTTGCGTAGTTTTTCCTTGGTAACATTAAAATCGGGATAATATTTAATGATGACATTATAATATTTAGTAAGGTCGCGCCCTGTGCTGAAGTAAGGTGAAGCAATAAATTTTTTAAAATCTTTTACTTCTTCTTTTGATAAAGATTTTAGAAGTGTGTATAAATTATTCTTCTCTGTTTTGCGGTTCAAATTTATCGTGTCAAATTTTAACGTTGTAAACTACTGAAAAAACTTATTTTAATCAACCCGCATTTCTTCTGAGAATATCTATTTCCGTGACAAAATCAATAATTTCTCTTTGCATATAAAACTTTAATGTTGGATTTTGCATGTGCACATCAGAGTGCACACAAATTAAATTCAGTATGAACAAAAAAATTACAGTGGCAAAAGGATACAGGCTGCATCCTGCGACTCACAATAAAATTTCTAAAATTAAAAAAATGCTTAACTCGAACACAGACAAAGCAATCTCATCTGCTTGCATGTTTTACATAAAACATCTTCAGACAAAAAATTCAATTACTCAAAAAAATTAATCTCAAAGTATACTTATATGAAAACTAAAATATTGCTTATAATTATTTTTATTATTTCGATTGCCATAAAATCTTTTTCTCAAGAAGCATATCAAAAAAATATTTCTGAAGTTCTGGATGCAAAAGGAAAAATTAAAAAAGGAACGCAAGGAAATTTTTCCGTTAACGGTTATAGTATCAGTTCAGATAAAGGTCAGTTAGTTTTTTCTCCAGATGCTATAGAAGGAGTATGGAGTGCGTTCGGAAGCGGTGTAGGAAATCCCGTGGGTGAAATTGTCATATGCGTGGCAATTTCAGGAAATGACATTTATGCAGGAGGATTTTTTGATTCTGCAGGCGGAGTTCCTGCAAACAATATTGCAAAATGGAACGGAACAAGCTGGGAGCCATTAGGAACAGGCACAAACAGTATTGTCAGGGCAATTGCTATATCAGGAAATAATGTATATGCCGGCGGGGAATTTACCATTGCAGGAGGTGTCTCTGCAAACAAAATCGCAAGATGGGACGGAACAAACTGGAATGCACTTGGCAGCGGATTGTTTGAGTCGTTTTCTGCAGCTGCTTATTGCATTACAATATTTGGAAATAATGTTTTTGTAGGTGGGATATTTACTCACGCAGGTGGAAATCTTGTAAATCACATAGCAAGATGGGATGGAGCAAACTGGCATCCGATAGGAAACGGCTTGGGAGCTTTTGTTTATGCTATTGCAGTTGAAAATAATTTCAGCATTTTTGCCGGAGGTGCATTTACAACACCTTATAATTACATAGCAAGATGGGACGGAATAAATTGGAATAACATGAATGGTGGAATGAGCGGGGCTGTAAGTACTTTGATGCTTTCCGGCGGTAATCTTTATGCCGGGGGACAATTTGCAACAGCAGGCGGTGTGCTTGTAAATAATGTTGCGCGATGGAACGGAATAAACTGGAATGCAATCGGTTCAGGTTTGACGTTTCAGTTTTCCCAGGGTAATGTAATTTCTTTAACACAGTGCGGCAGCACGCTTTATGCGGGAGGGAGTTTTGATGTCAGCGGTGGATTTATGGATGACAAAATCGCAAAGTGGGATGGAACAAATTGGACTGAAATTGGAACCGAAATTAATAATGCTCCTGAGTTTACTACAATTTACCAGATAACTGCTGTGGGAAATAATTTAATTGCAAACGGCACATTTAAGTGGGCGGGAGCAACTGTAGTTAATAATATTTGTCAATGGACTGATACCTCTCTGAGCTCTGCGCCTGCTGTCGGAGGAACATTGCCATCAGGTTTTGGCTTTGTAAGTTTTAATAATACAACCGATACTACAGGAACAAGCATAATGATAAGTCCGGGATTTGGTTCTGGGTTTGTGAATGTTGCAAAATATTCCGATTCGCCGATTGACCCTCCGGTTTTTACATCCCGGTCGCTGCACGTGAGTGATTACAGATGGATAATTACGCAGACAGGTCTTGCCGTTCCTTTTACAGGGAAAATAAGATTTAAGATTTCGGAAATTCCTAATAATGGAATTACTCAGCCCGATTCTGTGAAAGTTTATTCAAGACCAACAGTAGGAAGCGGAACATTCACAGAATTGCCGACTGTGTACTGGTCGGGCTCGGGAGAAATAGAGGCGGACATAACAAGCTTCAGCGAATTTATTTTTGTATCTAATGTTGATCCGCTGCCTGTTGAGTTAGCATCTTTCACTTCATTTGTCAATAAAAATAATGTTACGTTGGACTGGTCAACTGTGAGTGAATTAAATAATAGCGGTTTTAATATAGAAAGACGTGAAATATCAATTGCGAATGATGAATGGAAGAACGTTTGTTTTGTTTCAGGCAATGGAACAAGTTCGGAAATTAGAAACTATAACTATACTGATAGGGGATTAAGTTCAGGAAAATATAATTACAGGTTAAAGCAAGTAGATTACAACGGCAACTTTGAGTATTTTGATTTATCTAATGAAGTTATTATAGAGGTGCCTGGAAAGTTTGAGTTGAGCCAGAATTATCCGAATCCTTTTAATCCCGTAACGAAAATAAGTTTTGAAATTCCTGATAATGTGAACGGTCAAATGTCAAATGTGAAGCTGATGATTTATAATGTTACGGGAAAGTTAATTGCTGAATTGGTTAACAAAGAGTTAAGTGCAGGATACCATACAGTTGAGTTCGATGCAAATGCATTGGCAAGCGGTGTTTATTTTTACAGATTAGATGCACAGAACGGAACTCAAAATTTTTCAATGACGAAGAAGATGGTTTTGTTGAAATAAGTTTCCCCCTTAGGAGGGGGATAAAGGGGGAGGATTTAATTTCCAAATGTCCTCCTCCTAAATCCTCCTCCAAAGGAGGACTTTTAAGGATGGTTTGCTGAAATAAAAAATAAATATGAATAAAATTCTTTTACCTGTTTTTGTTTTTATTATTTTTCTTTCCTTTAAATCCCAGGTGTCTGCTCAAGAGGCAAACATTTGGGATTTTTTTCAGGCGTATGAAGATTCTTCAGACAGAAGATTGCAAATTCTCAATGCAACTGATGGCAAGTACTACATGTTATATAATAAGCTTTTTGTGTTCACACGTAAGCATGACCTGAATCGCTTTCTTGATACGACGGGAATAGGCGGTCCTGTTAAATGGGATGGAACGGAAATTGATTTTAATGAAAATACTCTTGTGTTGTTTGCTTATCACGGAGTTGATTGCCACTCAAAGTTCAGATTTGGGTTTGGTGAGAATGATGATTTAAAAACATATTTCATCAGGGTAAAAATTTTCTACGGCGGATGCAGGGCAGGCGGACGTTATTATGAAAAATGGGCGCTCATTCCTAAGCTTCCTGAAGGATACGAAGTTAATATCTCAACAACCGTTATCGATGAGATACATAAAAAATATGAAACTTATATTGAAGATTAATTAATTTTGATGACAGCTCATGCAAGAGAACGATGACTTAAACATAATCACCTTATTATCATCAGTCTGAGTATCATCATTAAAGTATTTTACATTTTCTTTTGCATTTGCAATTCTATTTTCAAGGAACTCACGGTATTTCCACGTGTAATATGTCTTTGAAAGCTTTGCATTATTATAAATTTTTACTGCGGTTTCAACTTTTCCATCTTTCACAAGCGCATCGCCAAACGCCATAAAAAACCCCTCAAAGTTATGAGGCGCAATCCAGCCGTTCCAGCAGACACGCTTCTCACCGTTGGTAGTTTCTAATCGCATATAAGGAGTATAGTCAGGGTTTTGTCTGCTTACAGTTCCATCAACACATACATCAAGATTATCCCAGAACATCTGAATACCTTCAGGAAACCTTTCATTGCTTTTCGGAAGCTGGGTTAGCATATATCCCATCGTGAAATCATTGAACTCAGGCCAATCTCCGACAGCGTGATCAAGCGTGAAATATCCACGGACAGTTTCTTTTTCATCCTCATTTATAGAACCCTCAGTCATTTGCGCAACGCCGAGAAATCCTTCTATTCTCGGGTCAGTGGGATTGAGCATATAAGACTCTGCAAAAAATTTCTTTGCAATAGTTGCATTATAAATTATCGTCGCATTGTTTGTATCTTTTTGTTTTTGTCTTTCTGCAAGCTCCCACATATTCACGAATGCAATATGCGCGGCAATGATTGAGTTGCCGGGATTTTCGAGATATGCTGCTGTAAGTAGATTTTTCATTTTAGGAATGCTGTCATAATTACCTGCGTGAAAATTAAACCAGAAAAAATCTTCAGCCGTTTTCGAAAGGGGAGTTTCTTTATTGTTAAGTTGTTTTTCCGGAGTGGTCATCAAAGCAAAAAACTGACAGCCGACGAAAATTGTTGAAATAAAAAATGCAACAAGTAATGAGAGGATGATTTTTTTATTCATACTGTTTGTAAGAGTTAGAGTTGAATGAAAATACAAGATAATTATCAGAAAGGAACGGCGGAAATTTTAGAGAGGAGAGTGAAAACACTTCTGTCATTCCTGCGAAGGCAGGAATCCATATACGTTTCGTTGACCCTGAAACAAGTTCAGGGTGACATACGCGGATTCCCGCCTGCGTGGGAATGACTTCAACTAAAACACACCCCGTCACTTCGTGCCACCCCTCTCAAGAGGGGAATTATAAAAAGGGATTCTTCTGACGACAAGTCGGCATCAGAATGACACGAAATGGAGCAAAAATTTTACATTATATTAATTTAATTTAGAATTGAATGTTTTTAATTATTCTTTTAATTTTAAGCTGTTAAATCATGATTTAATAATGGATAACATTAAAACAACTTCACACACAATTTTTCCACCGGCAGGAAGCTGGAATAACGAAGTGAATGAAAAATCACATTCAATATTTCCTCCTGCAGGCAGCTGGGATTCAGCGAGCGAGAAATCACATTCAATCTTTCCACCGGCAGGTAGCTGGAATAATGCAAGTGAGAAATCACATTCAATATTCCCTCCGGCAGGCAGCTGGGACTGTGCGAATGAGAAATCACACTCAATTTTTCCGCCGGCTGGTTCGTGGAAGTAATTGTTAAAACATTCTTTTTTAAAAAGCCCCTGGATTAATTTTAATTCAAGGGCTTTTTAGCTTCACTTTGAAAATCAATTTTTATAAAAAAGAGATTCTTCGTCGTTTCACTCCTCAGAATGACACGACGGAATTTAATACATAAGTATGGACAGAAAAGATTTAATTAAGCTTAAATGCGATTTGCTGATTGACGGTCTTAGATTAAAAGACCTTCGCGCTGATTTGGTTAAAGAAAAGGGCTGGGAGCAAGACAGAGCAAACAAGTTTTTGCCTGCCGAGCTTAAGCTTCCGCAGGAAGTTCACGTGCAGATAAGAGAAAACAACGAAGCAAATTTCAGACTTCGCGTTATCAACGATGCGCTTGCAGTTCAGGATAGAGTCGGCAATATAGTTTGCTTTGCAGATTTTATCGGTTTGCCTCCGTTTGCAAGAAAGATTACTAAAGACGGCCGTTTGTTCAGCGACATAGTTGTATATAACGGAACGTGTAATTTGAATTTTACATGGAATTATTTCTGTGATTATTTCAGAACCGACATGGCTTGCCGTTTCTGCAACTTAACTCCGTCACAGGATTTTTATCCCGAAGAAAATATTACTAATGCTTATAAGAACGCAAGACAGATTGTCGATGTAATAGAAGAAGCAAAGAAATATCATCCTGACCCTAAGTCGATTTTAACACGCGGGACTCCTGCAGATAAAAGCGGACTTGGAGGAACGATTCAGATTCTCGAGGAGATTTCAAACAGATTTCCATTCGACGGACATAATAACCGCACAAAGATTTTATTCACGATTTCACCTACAAAAAATATTACTGACGTAAAAGCTTTATATGACCATGGAATGCACTCAGTATCATTTAATTTTGAGGTGTTCGATAAAGGTTACTGGAAGGCAATCGTTCCGGGAAAAGATGCATATATTGGAAGAGAATTATGGGAACAGTCATTAATTGAAGCTGTGAAATATTTCGGCGAAGGCAGAGTCTTTTCTGCAATGATCGCCGGGCTTGAACCGAAAAGAACATTGCTCGAAGGTGTGAACTGGTGTGCTGACAGGGGAATCATCCCGATTGTCGTGCCGTTTTCTCCGGAGACAGGAAGCCAATTCGAAGGTTTCAGACCTCCGACTTATAAATGGATGATGGATACCAAGCTTGAGATTGCTGATGTTATTTTAAAGAAGCTTCCGTTCATGGGAACAGAAGAATATTGGCAGAACGATGCCCCGATTTGCGCAGAGTGTTTCACAGGTGGATTTTTATTTGACATAGTAAAAGAAAACGCAGGACTTACGAATTATCACGCAGGATGCCATTTGTCACAAGTACCAATCGTTAAAGAAGAAAAAGTAACAGCAGAGAATTAGAATGACTTTAGACCAGGCGATAAAATTAAAGACAGAGCTTTTAATAGACGGATTGAAAATCACCGATGAGGCGATGACATCTGTCGGACAGGGCGGACTTGAAAAAGTTTTCTGGGTTTTTGAAATGACACCGGTAACTCACAAAGGTTCAGGTGACGGTTCAAGACCTTTGCCGAACGATATGCTATTGCCTTATGATATTTATGCCGATGTGCGTTATAACCCCGAGTCTAAATATACCGTTCATAAAAGCGGCGATACTTTAATTTTGCTTAACGGCAAAGAAGAGCTTTGTGAAGTTAAATGGCCTGTCCGTCCGCATTTTTATGATATGAATACCAGAAGCGGTGAGTCGATGAAAAAAGTTGCTTCGCTGAGAGGCGACTGCGGCTTGCGTGTGTGTTTTGATAACGCTTGCAACTATTTTGCAAAAGATGAGCAATGCAAGTTCTGCAACATAGTTCCTGCAAGACAAAGAAACAGGCATCATGTCGTTACCCGCAAAGAAGCTGATGATATTTATGATGTTGTCGAGGAAGCAGTAATTAATAATCCTGTTTGCACACATCTTGCCATGACAGCAGGCGCAGCAAAAGATGATGGATTAGGAAATCTGCCGAACATACTTGAAAGAATAAAACCGCTTTTAAAAAATAAGAACTTTCCGATTGTTACTGCAATAACAGCAACACGAAACAAAGAAGAAACCGAATATCTTTGCAGTCTGGGAATAAGCTCGATTGCATTTAATCTTGAAATATGGAATGAGAAATTATTTCAGGAAATTTGTCCCGGAAAAACCCGAAGAGTCGGACGTGAGAGATGGATTCAATCATTATTCGAAGCAAGAGATTTGCTTAAACCTGCACGAGCATTGACTTCTTTCGTAGTCGGGCTTGAACCTGCGGAATCATTTTTAGAAGGAGTCGATTATTTATCCTCAAACGGTGTATTTCCGATAATGAGTCCGTTCATTCCTATGGTCGGAACCGCATACGAAGGAATGACACCACCCGATACCAACTGGATGTGGGACGTTCACGAACGCGCTACCGAAATCATTTACAAAAACCTTCCTGAAGCATTTTGTGATGAAATTTGGGATGGGGATATAGGCATCTGTCCAAGCTGTACTACCACCAAGCTATTCTTTGATTTTATGAGAAGGGTAGTCCCGAGAGATAATCCGAGACGAATTTTGTCTCAGGAAAGCGTTGAATCTTTTATTTAATCTTTGCTTCAATCTTCTTGCTGTAACTTCCTGAAATACATAACTCTTACCTTATCAGGTATTAAGTAAAATGTCTTTTGCCCATCAAGCTCGAAACCCTGCTCATTCATGAAGTTTGTGAAGTCGTCATACCCTGTATCGTCAACCGCGGAGTAATCCAGAATCATCCACAAGTTATTTAAGCTATCGGCATTCTTTGCTATAGAGTCTCTGACCGAATTAAGAGTATACCCCTGAATAGTGGGGACTGGCAGATCTGTATGTCCCTGCTTGTTTGCATATTCAATCATCCAGCCCATGTAATGCGGCTCTACAATAATTTGCTCGCCCGGATTGTATGTTTTTTCAATATAATCTATAATTCTCCGATAGTCATTATTTTTAAAATCGTTATCATAGTTAAGAAAAATTCCGTAAAGACTTGAAACGATTAATATTATTATAATAGTATATGTCAGATATTTCTTTTTCATTTTGAAATACAGACCAACTTTTGCAATGAGAATAAGAGGCACGAGGATGCTCAGGTATCGTGAGAGCAAAATGCTTTGTCTGAACGAAATAATCGTTGCTATGAGCAAAGGAACTAAAAACAGAAGCGAGATATAAAATAAATGTTTATCATTGCGGTCGTCCGATTTATAAAATTTTATCAGACGGTAAATAAAAAATAAAATTATGAAAACAGTCAGAGCAGTTACGGAATATATCACAAGATTGCTTTCATAAGCGGCGTAATAACTGAAAAACATTTCCCTGAAATAATCATAAACTCCGACTGTAACTTTCCAAATACCTTGCTGCGTGCGCCACGACTGACCTTTAGTTGTTTGAGCAATGAATACAGGTATCCACGGGAGAAAAAGCAATACAGCAATCCCGATTTTCCACAGAATTTTTTTGAAAAGTTCTTTTGGAATTACCTTCGAACGGTACTCAAACAATACAATAAGAAATTGCGTAAACACAATAAACGACGCAAAATAATGCGTGTATAAAGCAAGGAAAGTATAGAATACATAAAAGACAGAATACCTGGATTTATAATTATTAATCAAAAGAATGAAATAATAAATCGAGCCGAGACAGAGCAGAAGATTGAGATTCAACATCCGTGCTTCCTGAGAGTAATAAATATTCAGCGGTGAGACAGCATATAAAAATATAACAAGAAAGGTTTGTAATGAATCTTTAAAAATTAAATTGCAGATTTTATAAATGAAAACCAAACTCAGCATGCTGAAAACGACACTTAGAAATCTGATCGAGAAAATTGAATCGCCGAATATCATCATCCAGATTTTGAGAACTATATAATATAACGGAGGATGTATGTCGCCTGATGATAAAGCAATTACCTGAAAAAAACTTTCCTGAGCAATCTTCCACGAATAAACTTCATCAAACCATACATTTTTTTGTTCGATGTTGTATATGCGGATGACAAGAGTAATTAAGATTGAGAGAAGAATCAGTATCTTAAAAAGCTTCTGAGCCTTTTCGTCCGGAATGTTTTGAAGTTTTTGGTCGAGTTTATTTTGGATCTTATTCACCAATGAATTGCGCTATTATTCTTCGGGTTCGGGGTCTGTTATCGAAGTCAATGAAGACAACCTGCTGCCAGGTGCCGAGAAAAAATTCTCCTTTGTCAAAAGGAATTACAAAAGAAGTTTTGAACAATGCCGAGCGAATATGCGAATGCCCGTTGCCATCGCCCCAGGTATCGTTATGAAAATATTTTTCATATTTGGGAGCAATTTTTTCGAGAAAGTCAGGAATGTCTTTCAGCAAACCGGGCTCGTATTCAAGCGTTGTAATTCCGCCGGTCGAACCAATTGAAAACACCGTACAGTTTCCTTTCTGAAGCTTTGATTGGTTTAATAAATCAATGAGGTCATCTGTCAGGTTTATAATATCGTTATCACCCTTAGTTTTCTTAACTATTTCTTTATTAATGATTTTCATGTTAGTTGGGGACAGACAGGAATGTCTGTCCTACCCGTTATTTGCTAAATAATTTAATCCTTTTAAAACTAAGTTTAAATCTATTGCGTTATAAGAATTTTTCTTCAGATATTTTAAAATCGTTTTGCTCATTCCGCCCGTCAAAACAACAAATAAATCTTTATGTTTTTTCTTTAGCTCACTTGTAATATAATAAAACGTAAATATTTGCTGTGCAAAGACACCATTGATTATATTTTTATCAGTTGTGCTGGCAAGAAGTTTTTTATCGTATTTCAAATTTACTTTAGGCAGGCTGGTTTTTGAGAGAAGGGAAGAGAGTGCCGTGTTAAGCCCGGGCATAATCAATCCGCCTGCAAAGTTATTTCCTCTTAACAAGTTATATGTTGTTGCCGTTCCGAAATCGACAATAAGAATATTTTTCCTTTTTGGAAATTCAGCTCTTGTTCCGATTGTTGAACAGATTCTATCAGAGCCGAGATTACCTTTGTAATTAAATTTAATAGGAAGCTTCGAGTTTATGTTAATAAGTTTGGCACCGCTTCGTTTAATTACCTGATTAAATTCCGGCACGACATTTGAAACATAAATTTTTTCAGGGGAAGTCATTCCCGCGAAAGCGGGGGGCACCCTTTGGGTCATCCCATTATTTATTGATAATACCTTTTTGAAGATTGACCTAAATTTTTCTTTTTTATATTCTAAAGAAAATACTTTCCCAAGCTTGCCATTTTTTGACATGCAATATTTAATTCGTGAATTACCTATGTCGATTAAAAGATTCAATTAAAACTGTATTGGGATTCCCGCTTCCGCGGGAATGACTTCAAACAACCCCCTAACCCCCTTTACTAAGGGGGAATTATTTTGTTTCCCTTTACGTCTTTGTGCCTTTGCAGGCAGAACAAGTATAAACAAAAAAAGCGTAAATGATATTCAATCAGATACGCTTTTTTTAAAAAGTTTTATTTTATTTTAAGGATTCATGGGGAATTTAATTCCGCCGGTTACAACAAAACCGTCAATGTTCCCTTCGTCTTTAATGATAATTTTATACTTTGCATCAAAAATCAATGAATAGCTCGGAGAAATTGTGAGCAGCTCTATTCCGCCGCCGACATCTATGCTGAGCTTTGTGATTGATTCAGATCTATTATTCGGAGGAACGTTTAAGGTCAAAAAATTCAAACCTAAACCGCCATCAATATACGGTTCAATCTGAACTGATTTGAATCTCATTCTTGCAATTGCAGCCAACTCAAAATTCGTCATATCATTAACTTTCCAGTAATTCGCCTGCGGAACAAAAGAAAAATCTGTTAATCTAACCTCCGCAAACAATCCAAGTGCTATACCTGTTCCTTTTTCTATATTGGCGAACCCAACATTTACTCCCAAAGATGTTTTTGCAGTTGCGGGATTAACAAGCATAAGCTTTTTGTTGCTGTTTAAATCCAATTTTTTGTTAAGAACAGAATTAAGATAAGAAGTCTGTTCTTGTGAATCGTTTTTAAGGGAATTTAAGTTTTGTGAAAATGCGTTTGAAGTGAATAATAAAGCTAAAACGATGATGAAAGAAATGGTTGTTTTTTTCACTTAGTTATTTTTTAAAGTTAATTAATTTAAGTTTGATAAATCAATTTTTCTTATTTCGTCTCTCAGCGTAGCAGCTTTTTCGTAATCTTCCTTCGCGATAGCTTCGTCAAGTTCGCCTTTGAGCTTTCTTAATTTTCTTTCCTTTGGAGATTCGTTGATTGTTTCCTCTGAACTGCTTTCTGCATACTCAGAAACATTTTCAATTTTTCCAATTTCCTGATTTTCATTTTCCGGCACAAACCCTATTTCGTCCATAATCGATGAAGAAATAAAAATCGGCGCTGAAAATTTTAATGCGAGAGCAATGGCATCGGAAGGACGCGCATCCATTTCATCAAGAGATGAAGCATCGAACTTTATCTTTGCGTAGAATGTCGAATCCTTAAGCTCGTTTATTATGACGCTCGTTACATTGAAGCCGAGAGCTTCAATTATATTTTTTGTAAGGTCGTGTGTAAGCGGTCTTGGGGGTTTAATGCCCTCAAGTTCGAATGCAATTGCCTGAGCTTCGGAATGCCCGATAATAATCGGAATTCTTCTATCGCCGCTAACTTCTTTTAAAATTATAGCATATCCGCCGCCCTGCAATGAAGAGGAAAGTGATAAACCATATATGTCAACTTGTATTATGTCGTTATTATCCATATAAACTTTTACTTCTTAAATATTTTTACACAGTTAAAAATAAATTGTTTCATTAATTAAATCAAATTAGAAACAATTGTTTAAATACTTGTTATATTGTTACCCTGAACTTGTTTCAGGGTCAACGAAACGTTGATGGATTCCTGCCTTCGCAGGAATGACAAGTATATTAACAATGGAATTTTATACTTCGTTTCATAAAAAAATCTTAGTGAGCTAGGACTTTCTTTAATTCTTCATTTAGCGCAGGGAGAATTTCAAAACAATCTCCGACAATACCGTAATCGGCAATCTGAAAAATCGGAGCATCTTTATCTTTGTTTATTGCAACTATGCATTTTGAAGAAGACATTCCTGCAAGATGCTGAATAGCTCCGCTGATACCGCAGGCAATATAAAGAGAAGGGGAGACAGTTTTTCCCGTTTGTCCGACCTGCTCGCCGTGAGGTCTCCATCCTGCATCAACTACTGCACGTGAAGCACCCGTTGCGCCTCCGACTGTTTTTGCAAGCTCTTCGATTAGATGGAAGTTCTCAGGTCCGCGCAATCCGCGTCCGCCTGATACTATAATGTCAGCTTCCGCAACGTCAAGCTTTTCGGAAGAAACTTTAATTTCTTTAACCGTAGTTTTAAAATCTTTATCCGAAATTCCGAGCGAACCAATATCAACTTTTGCAATTTCTGCCTGAGCATCGCTTGCTTTATGGGCTTTGAAAACATTCGGTCTGAGAGTAATCAAAACATTAGGGGAATTGAATTTTAATGTTACATAGGATTTTCCGGCAATAACCGGACGTTTAGCAATAATATTTTCACCATCAACTTTTATGTCAACGCAATCAGGACATACTGCGGATTCAGTTTGCACCGCAATTCTCGGAGCAATGTCCTTGCCAAGTGATGTAGCCGATAAAACGATTATGTTACAGTTATTATTCTTTGCATACGCACTCACTACTTTTCCAAATGCAGTTTGTGAGTATATAAATCCGCCTGCAGGCGCTTTCGAATCAAGCTCATCATTGTTCACAAAATTTACTTTTGTTGCTCCGTAAGTTCCGAGATTCTTTGTATCTTCTTCTGCAGCTGCGTTTCCGATTGCAAGAACTTCAAACTCGCATTTAAGCTCTTCTGAAAGCTTCTTTGCTTCGGTGATTACTTCAAATGCAGAGTTTCTGAATTTATTTTCCTTTGCTTCAACAAAGGCAAGTATTTTATTAGACATTCTTTCTTTATTTTACTATTCTATTTTGAGAATTAATTTTAAAGTATCTATGGTTCTGTCAAAGGTCAAATGTGAAATGTCAAACGTGAGACGTAAAATGTAAAAACCTGACCACATATTAACACAAATTTTCACAAATTAATTTTTTTAGTAATTATTAATTGCACATTACTAATCACTAATTGTTATATTACCTTGGCCTCTTCTCTTAATAATCTTACTAATTCAGGTACCTGGTCAGCGCCGCCTTCGAGAATTTTTCCTTTTCCTTTTGCGGCAGGTAAAGCCATTTCAAGAATTTCAGTTTTGTTGCCGGTATAAGTCGGCTTTGCTTCTTCAATCGGTTTTGATTTTGAAGCCATGATACTTTTCAAGTTCGGGTAACGAGGATTGTTAATTCCCTTTTGTGTTCCGATTATGATTGGCATTGATGACTCAACAATCTCGATACCGCCTTCGATTTCACGCTCGGCAGTAACTTTTGTGCCGCTGATTTCAAGCTTTACTACAACGTTAATGGCAGGCAAATCAAGCATTTCACCAACCATGTTGGGAATAAGCATTCCGTCGAAGTCTATGGATTGCTTTCCGAATAATACAATGTCAGGATTTTTAGACTTAATTACATCGGCAAGGTTTCTTGCAACTGTATAAGAATCGAAATTTTCCGTATCAGACTTAATCAAAATGCCTTTATCTCCGCCCATCTGGAAAGCTTTTTTGATGGCTTCCTTCGATTTATCGGTACCAAAACTTATGACAGTAACTTCTCCTCCGTTTTTCTCTTTTAACTGAACGGCTTCTTCTACTGCAAACTCATCGTATGGATTGATGATGAAACTAACTCCGGTTTGGTCGATTGATTTGTTATCGGGGGCGATTTTGACTTTGGTTGTGCTGTCGGGGACTAAAGAAACACAGACAATTATGTTCATTAATTAGCTTTGAATTATATAATATTCAAAAATACTTTTATCGTGCGGGAAAATCAATTCAATTGCGAGTGAAAAGGCAAAAAGCAAAAGGCAAAAAAATATTATTCATTTCTAAATTTTTGCTTTTTTACTTTTGCCTTTTCATTTAAAACCACCTTTAATCTTTGTAATAAAATGCTTATATTTGTATATAAATCGCGGGGTGGAGCAGTTGGTAGCTCGTCGGGCTCATAACCCGAAGGTCGAAGGTTCGAGTCCTTCTCCCGCTACGAGATGTAATGAAAAAACCCGAAGTTGAATAAGCATCGGGTTTTTGTTTTATATAAATAAAAATATATAATACTTACTAGGATTCCCGCGTGACCCAAAGGGTTCCCCGCGGGAATGACTTCTGAAGCTTAAAAATATTTTCTTATTCCGGCGTAAAACTTAAACGAAGATAATCGTAACGGATATTTGTCATCAACTATTATGGGATTTGAAAGTCCGTTATAGTTATAATCAAGCCCGACGGTTATGCCGATTGTTGGCGCAACGTTCATAGTAGCGTCAACCTTACCATTTATGCCAACGACCACAGATTTATATTGAAATCTCGGACCGTTATCTTTTTTAGATATTAATACCGAACCGCTTAAGCCAAGCTTAAGACTTGCAAAAATCAAATCATTCATGTTTAACTGCAAAAAATCATATAAAGCAACCAATGATAAATAACCGTTGTTGATTTCATAAGTCTGTCCTCTGTCTGTCATAGTAAATTTATTATCATAATAATATAACCCTCCGACAAGATAGGGAATCTTTACAGATACGCCGCCGAATAAAGCGCTTTTGGTTGTGATACCGAAATTGTTAGCAATGCTGTCTCTGTTAGCAATAGAAACTTCAGTATTGCCGGTTCCTATTTCAAATGAAATGTATTGTATTAATTTAAGATTTTGTGAATACGAGGGTAAGTTAAATAATAAAACTAAAAAAACTGCAAGAAAGTAGATTTTTGATTTCATTGGTTTTAGCTTTAATGAAAATGATTAATAAAATGACTTAATATAAACGTAAAATCAATATCAATAAAATTTAGAAATTTTAGAAATTTTAAGTAATGATTAAACCGAATGCTAAATTCATTGTCATATTATAAATTTCTAATAATTAAAGGAAAAATTAATGAAAGTATTAAAATTATTTTTTGTGGCTTTTACTCTACTTTTTGCGTTTACATCAATTTCAATGGCGCAGAATGATGACAGTAATAAACCAATGAAGCTTAAGAAAACCCCGGAACAATATGCCGAAAAAAAGGCATCAAAAATGAAAGACAAATTAGGTCTTTCAGATACGCAGTATAAACAGGTATATGATATTTTTTATCAGGCAGCTTTGGACAGACAGACAAGGATGAATTCAGGTGAAAAACCATCGAAGGAACAAAGACAGCAATATATGAAAGATATTAACTCAAGAATTGAAAGCGTTTTAACTGCCGAACAGCTTGAGCAATGGAATAAACATAAACAGGATCATAAAGGAAAGCATAAAGAAAAAGGCAAGCATAAAGAAAAACGCAAAAACAAGACTCAAGGCGAGATGAAAGAACTCAGAAAAGAGCCGCTGCCTGAAAAATAAATTTAACTCCAATATCTAATATAAATAGACAGTGCAATTATGACTGTTTATTGAAAAAGACCCGGTGCAAGCCGGGTTTTTTATTTTTGGGAAATTCCTTTACAATTTCTTAACAATAACACAAAATCGAATTTCATATTTTTGTATTAAGCACTTAACACAAACTTAATAATAAAATATGAAATTAATTTATGTTGTTTTACTGTCAGCTCTTCTGATGGTTTCTTGCGGGAAAAAAAATCAGGGAACAGATGGAGGAACTACTTTAATTAACGGAGCGGGGGCAACATTTCCTTATCCTTTGTATTCAAAATGGTTTTTTGAATATCATAAGTTAAATCCTAATGCAACCATAAATTACCAGTCAATCGGAAGCGGAGGCGGAGTAAGACAGATTACCGAAGGAACAGTTGACTTTGGTGCTTCAGACAGCCCGATGTCTGATGCTGAAATGAAAAAAGCAAATGATGCAAATGGAAATAACAATATTATGAACATTCCAACCGTAATCGGCTCTGTAGTATTGACATATAATATTCCTGAAGTAAAGCAAAACATTAACCTTACACAAAAAGCAATCGTAGATATATTTTCAGGCAAAATAAAAAAATGGAATGATCCTGAAATTGCAAACGCAAATCCCGGTGTTACTCTTCCCGATAAAGAAATAATAGTGTGTTACAGGACAGACGGAAGCGGAACAACATATGTATTCACCGATTTTCTTTCCAAAGCAAGTGAAGAATGGAAAGCCCAGCATGGAACTGCAAAAGATGTGAGGTTTCCGGTTGGTCAGGGCGGAAAAGGAAATGAAGGCGTAACAGGACTTGTGAAACAGCTTGCATATTCAATCGGATATGTTGAGTATGTTTATGCAATTCAGAATAAACTTAACTATGCAAACGTGCAGAATCCCGGCGGTGAGTTTGTTACTCCTTCTCTCGAAAGCCTGACCAAAGCCGCTGAAGTTTCTGTTGCACAGATGCCTGATGATTTAAGACAGTCGATTACAAATGCAAACGGCGCTGGCGCTTATCCGATTTCAAGTTATACTTATATTTTGATTTTCCAAAATCAAAAAGACCAGATGAAAGGCAAGATTTTAAAAGAATTCCTTAACTGGGCGGTAACTTCGGGACAGCAAATGGCTGTTGATTTAGGTTATGCTCCATTACCATCTTCCGTGGTTGAAAAAACACAGGGGAAGATTAAAACGATTAATTTTAACGGTCAGCCGTTATAAGAATTTATATTTAAAATTCTGAGTAGCCGAAAGCTTTAGCTTTCGTTATTTTTAAACGAACCCTAAAGAGTTCGGCTACTGTTATACAATTATCATTAAATTCTATAAAGCTTCTGGAAACTCCTGAAAAAATAATTAGAAGCAAAAAAAATCTTTCCGATATTATCTTCGAGAATATCACGCTTCTTTTTGCCTGCATCGTAATTTTCTTACTCCTTGACATCATATATGAAATGTTTCTGCATTCTGTCCTCTCGAGAGAAGCGTTCGGATTTGGTTTTATTTTTTCATCCGACTGGGACCCTGTCAAAGACAAGTTTGGCGCGTTAGCTTTTATATATGGAACCGTTGTTTCGTCTCTCATAGCATTGATAATTGCTTTGCCTGTAAGTATCGGTGTTGCAATTTTTTTATCGGAGCTTGCACCAAAATCAATAAGAACAGTATTCAGTTTTTTAATTGAAATTCTTGCCGCAATTCCAAGTATTATTTTTGGGTTCTGGGGATTGTATGTACTTGTTCCATATATGCGGGAATCGGTACAGCCGTTTCTTAATTCTATATTGGGATGGATTCCGCTTTTTACAGGGACAAACATTGGAACGGGAATGTTCACAGCAGGAGTGATTCTTGCAATTATGATTATTCCAATCATCAGCGCAATATCGCGTGATGTTATACGCGCAATTCCGACTGCTCAGCGAGAAGCAGCCTATGCGCTCGGAGCTACAAGGTGGGAAGCAATAAGAATGGCGCTGTTGAATGCAAAGAGCGGAATACTCGGCGCAACAGTTCTCGGCTTCGGAAGAGCGGTCGGTGAGACAATGGCAGTAACAATGGTAATCGGAAACCGGGCTGAAATCAGTCTGGGTTTATTTAACTCTGCGTATTCAATGGCTTCGGTTATTGCAAATGAATTTGCTGAGGCAAGCCAAGCATTGCATATCAGCGCATTGATTGAAGTTGGCTTGATATTGTTTGTCGTTACTTTCATAATAAATTCACTTGCAAGACTTTTAATTTACAGCGTTACAAGAAAATACGAAACAAGATAATGGCTGAAAAAGATTTATTAGAAAAAAATAAATATCTCAGATACAGAAAAACGAAGAGCAATCTTATTTTAATTCTTTGTGTGCTGATGGCTATAATTACGATTGTTCCTTTGCTCTATATTTTCTTTTACACGACTGCATCAGGATTTAAATTTTTATCACTGGACTTCATTACGGAAATGCCAAAGCCGGTCGGTGAAACCGGCGGAGGAATGTATAATGCCATCGTGGGAACGTTAATATTAATCGGAATTTCATCTGTGATTGGAATACCAATCGGGATACTTGCAGGTATCTATGTCGCGGAATATTCCGGCGGACTTTTTTCTAACATAATAAAATTTGTTACAGATGTTCTCAGCGGTATTCCGTCAATTGTCATAGGAATATTTGCATATACGATTGTCGTAATGCCGATGGGAGGATTTTCAGCGCTCTCGGGAGGAATTGCATTAGGAATTATTATGATTCCAACAGTGATACGAATTACGGAAGAAATGCTGAAGCTTGTTCCGCAATCGATAAGAGAAGCATCTCTTGCGCTGGGAATTTCAAGATGGAAAACCACGCTTAACATTGTTCTAAAAACAGCGATGTCGGGAATTATTACAGGCATTCTTCTTGCAATTGCCAGAATAGCGGGGGAGACTGCTCCGCTTTTGTTCACGGCATTCGGTAATCAATTTTTTAGCACATCGCTTGATGAGCCGATTGCATCATTGCCGATACAAATTTATAATTATGCAAAATCACCTTATACGGACTGGCACGAACAGGCATGGGCAGGAGCATTGATTTTGATTTTGCTTGTTTTTGTCATAAATCTAATTGTAAGATTTTTCACAAAAAGTAAGTTTACAAATTCATAAAAAATGTCTGCTGAGATTATAAAAGAAGAAGAAGAAAAGGAAATTATCGAAGAGCCGCAGGTTGAAACCGAGCCGGAAGGAAAACCTGACAGTAAATTTTCTGTTATAACCGAAAATTTATCGGTTTACTTCAATGAAACTCCTGCGATAAAAGATATTAACATCAAGATAAGACAAAAATCGGTTACGGCAATCATTGGTCCTTCCGGATGCGGGAAGTCAACCTTTCTCCGGTCATTAAATATGATGCATGAGCTTAATCCGAAAGCGAGAATGACAGGAACGATAAAAATTAACGGAAAAATTATAACCGATTACAATACCATTGACCTCAGAAAAAAAGTCGGAATGCTTTTTCAAAAACCGAACCCTTTTCCGACTATGTCCATATATGACAATGTAATTTCAGGAATAAAATATACAAACGGAAAATCAAAAAGTTTTTATGACGAGCGTGTCGAAAAATGTCTGGTGCTTGCAGGGTTATGGAATGAAGTAAAAGACAGGTTAAAAGTTTCTGCAATGACTTTGTCAGGAGGACAACAGCAAAGATTGTGCATAGCAAGAAGCATTGCGGTAAATCCGGATATTATTTTAATGGATGAACCTACAAGTGCGCTTGACCCGATGTCAACCCTGAAGGTTGAAGAATTAATCTATAAGATGAAGAATGATTATACCATAATTATTGTTACACATAATATGCAGCAGGCCGCACGTGTGAGCGACCATACTGCATTCTTTTTTATGGGTAAATTGGTTGAGTATTCTAAGACACGAACCATATTTACGAATCCAAAAGAAAAATTAACTGAAGAATACGTTACAGGAAAATTCGGATAATAAAAAATACATATTGATTTTATTTTTATTTTGGTATCTTGTAAGTTAGTGTAAATATGGAATTAACAACAGAAAACATATACGAATCGAAAGAAAGTCACGAAGGAAATCATAAAAATGATAACGGCGGTAAATTATTTTCATTTATTACTCCCGTAATTTTAGCTCTATTTTTATT
The DNA here is from genome assembly GCA_036262055.1 of Ignavibacteria bacterium. Classification (NCBI taxonomy): domain Bacteria; kingdom Pseudomonadati; phylum Ignavibacteriota; class Ignavibacteria; species Ignavibacteria bacterium. The sequence goes on along the minus strand of DATAJP010000003.1, from coordinate 424,935 downwards.
TTCAGGATTCATTTCAAACAACAAAGAACAAGTTCATATAGCAAAAAATGATGGTTTTTATGAACTTGGTTCAAAAAAGAAAAATGACGGCAAGATTAATCTCTTGTCCGCATCGGATATAAATTCTCCAATAAAAGATACGGTTTATACAGATAAAGACATGTGGCTTGAAGTCAGAGTAGACAAGCAATATGTTTATGAGCACTGGCGTGATGGAAGAGTGGTTGCTTTTCCCATTTCATCCGGTAATAAATTCATACATGAAGCTGTAGAAGCGAGACCCGGATTATTTGCCATTTTTTATAGGAATGAGCATCATAAATCAACACAATTCAGTGATGCATCGTTGTATCATTTTCAGACATTTAATCAGGGAATTGGTTTTCACGCATTGGATGGAACAGGATATTACGGAAATCTTGGCGTAAGACCATCATCACACGGATGCATTAGAATGCGTCATGAAGATGCGAGACAACTATATAAAGACGCTGAGATGGGGACTTTGGTTATCGCTCACAACGGTGATATATCAAAAAGAACCGTCGGGTTTGCTCCAAAAGGTTATAAGCAGGAAAAGGAATATACCAAAGAAGAATATAAAGAAATGCTTGCAAAGAATTTATATAATGTTCTGCACGGAAATTATTTCACGGAAGAAAGAGAATTTTTTGTAGTTGACCCTAAGGCAATTCCGCCGTGGGGTGTATATAACGGCTATGATGCGGAACTTCCCAAGAGACAAAAATCTCCCCAGCATATTTATAATTTCAAGCAGGAAAGTGACAGAATGGCAGGAGATAATGTTTCAGTCAGTGAAGAAAATATATATGACTCTGAAACTGCAATGAGTGAATTTAATCTGGATGAAGCAGTCATAAATGAAAATGAAGTTAAAAATTTAAAAAGCCCTGTAGTTGATGTAACATCAAAAGAAACTTTGATAAAAAAATATTATCATAATCCGATTGGAATTCTTCCATATTACGGTCCTAAAAAATAATTAATCGAATAAATATCTGATGACAAAATTAATTGCTTTATATAAAACACCTGAAGACAAAGAAAGCTTTGACAGACAATATTTTGAAGAGCATGTTCCGCTTGTAAATAAAATGCCGGGCTTGCGAAAAACTGAAATCAGCCGTCTTAAAAGTTTGGGAGATGTAAAATATTATTTGCAGGCAGTAATGTATTTCGATGATATGGATGCTTTGAATGCTGCTATGGCTTCACCTGAGGGAAAAGCATCGGCAAAGCAATTAATGTCATTTGCCAAGGATTTGGTGATTATGTACATAGGTGAGGATGTTACAAAAAGTTAATATTTAGACGATATTTAGAATATATAAATATCATATTTTTTTCTATATTACAGCAATTAGGAACAAAAATACCTAAAAAAAGTTTACAAGGAAAACACCCGGAGTGAGGATGGGTGGAAGGAGAAAAAAGATGTCCAAAACAACTACACAGGATACAGATTTTTCAAAAGCCCCGATTGACGGAATAGAGCTTTTGAATATGCCTTACGGCGCTCCAGACCTTAAAAAAGTATTGCAAAAGTATACTTTGCGGGGTTTAATCATTGCGGTTTTGTTGTTTATTCTTGTAACGGGAGGAACATTAGCATATAATGTTATTTCCGCAAGCGGCAAAGCAACCGAAGAAGTAGTTCAAAGAACACCGATAATGCTTGAAGACCTTGAAGTCCCACCGGCAGCAGATGAGGAGCAAGAACCTCCTCCGCCTGATATGGAGATACCTCCGACAGTCGTAGCGCTTAAAGACCTTGAAGCAATGCAAATTGAACCGGTAAAAAAAGAGCTTTCTGAAATCTCAACAATTAAAGAACAGAAACAGCTTGAAGAAATAACTCAGCCGGTTTCAAAAGAAGGTGTCGAGAACGCTCCTAAAGTTAATTATACAGGTCCTATCGGTATCAAAGAAAAAACCGTTGAGAAACAAATAGAGAAGAAAGAAGAAAAAGTAGTTCAAAAGAAAGATATTTATCAGCAGTTTGAAGTTGAAAAAGCTCCGAGTCCTGTAAATTTAGGTGCAGTGAGAAGCTCAATGAGATATCCTGAAATAGCAAGAAGTCAGGGAACAGAAGGAAGAGTAACAGTAAAGGTTCTTGTTGGTACCGATGGCTCCATAATAAAAGTCGGCGGGATGAGCGGACCTGATGTATTCCATGATGAAGTAAGAGATAAAGTTGGCAATCTCCAGTTTACTCCTGCATTGCAGAACGGACAGCCGGTAAAATGCTGGGTAAGCGTACCGTTTAGCTTCACTCTCAGCAAAAAGTTTAAGAAAGACGACGAAGACAACGAGTAATTTCTTAACTTAGTAAAATTGTGAATGCCACTTTTGATGTATTTCGGAAGTGGCATATTTTTTATGTATGAATGCAACGATAATAATAAATATTCTAACGAGCGTAATTGTATTTGCGGTCGGATTATTGATAGCTTTCGGAGTTATAACTCCGTCAATGGAGATGTCAACAAGAATGATTTTCGGAATTTTGTTTATGGCTTACGGTATATACAGGTTTGTTAATGTTCAGACTAAAATTAAAATTATGAAAATGCAGGAACGCAGTGAAAAAATGAGACAGGAAACAGAAGAATTAATAAAGAATGCGAAGAAATAAATTTTTACATATTAGTTTTTTGTTTTTGATTGCTTTAGGATTTAGTTCGTGTGACTTCAGCCAGATTAAATCAAAGGCAACAACAGGAACTGCAATAATTGGTGCTGACGATAATCTTGAGCCGCTTGTGAAAGCTGCAACCGATGAATTTATGAGAATAAATCAGGGCTCAAAAATTGAAGCGCATTACGGTCCGACAAATGAAATTGTTGCCGAGCTTATCAATTCACAAATAAGAACTGCAATTGTACCGAGAAATTTTAACCCGGATGAAAGAGATATTTTAAATCAACATAAGATTGAAGTAGATTCATACAAAGTTGCCGTTGACGGGATTGCATTTATTGTTAATCCGAAAAATCCTGTAAGACGCTTGACATCTGATGAAATTAAGAAAATTTTTACAGGTGAACTTACTTTATGGACGCAGATAAAATCGAATGTCGAAGGTCAGGACGCAGAAGTAAAATCAGCAATGAAAGGAAATGATGATAAAATAAAATTATTCATACAAAGACCTCATTCGGTAACGTACGGTTATGTTAAAGACACGGTATTAAACGGAATGGATTACGCAAAGACATCTACAATGTGTTCTACAAGCGCACAGATGATGCAGGAAATCAGAAATAATGTAAATGCAATCGGTATCTCTAATTCAAGCTGGCTTTCAGTCGGGAAGCAGGATACGCTTGATTCCACAGTTGTTCCTGTGAGAATATCAAGAATTTACCCGAATGGTTTTCAGGCAGATTATATACAATTTCATCAGGGTTTGGTCTATAACGGAACGTATCCTTATGTAAGAAATGTTTGGTTATTAACAACAGAAAAAGATATTAACGTGGCAACAGGATTTATAACATTTTTATTATCAACTGCAGGACAGCAGATTGTTTTAAAATATGGCTTGGTACCCGTTACTCAGCCGGTTAGAACTATACAATTAAATTAATTTATTCATATAACATGAAAAGAAGATTAATCATATCGCTCATTTTATTTTTTATTTTCAGTGTGAATCTAATGGCTCAGGATAACCTGCAAAAAGGTATCGATGCAGTCAAAAGAGGTGATTATGTAGCAGCAGTAAATTTGCTTAAAACCGTTGCCCCGGGCAATTCAGGTTATGAAGCAAATTATTATTATGGTAAAGCTCTTATGGAAACAGGTTCGCTGAAAGAAGCGGAACAGTATCTTAATAAAGCATTACAAAAAGATGATGAAGGCGTTGATGCAATGACTGCTTTGGGAGAATTATATACAAAGAGAAAAGAATATGCGAAGGCATATGCTATTTATAAAAGGGGAGTTAAAGCAGACCCTGAAAACGTTCCCGTACTGCTTGCATGGGGAAGAACTTATTCAATTGCAGGAAACATTGATTCGGCAATTTTTATGCTGACTAAAGCAACTTCAATAAGCAAAGACAATCCTGCAGTTTATGTTGCTTTGGGTGATGCCTATTATTACAGAAGGGCATACCCTGCCGCAATTGATAACTATATCAGAGCTTTGAGTTTGAAAAGCAACCTTGCAGCAGCCGAATATGGCTTGGGCAATGTTTATTACCGTCAGATGTTAGCAGAAAATGATGCAACGGGAAAACTCAATCTTGATTTGTTTGCAAAAGCAGCTTCGCAATATGACAAAGCAATCAGGTCTGATGCCAATTTTGCAGATGCATATTTTAGTCTTGGCAGACTTTATTATTTTAATGCTGATTACGACAAAGCAGCTTCAAACTTCCAGAAATATGCTGCTTTGAAACCTGGAACTAACGAAGGTAACGCATATTATTCGAGAACGCTTTATGCGCAGAAAAAATATGACGAAGCTATAGCAATATTAAATGACATGCTTGCAAAAAATCCGAATGATGAAATTGCAAATAAATATAAATCATTTATTATAATTGACAGGCAGGTAACAAGTGATAGTCCTGATCCTACAGCTTTGCAGGAAGCAATTACGCTTTTCAACAAAGTTCCGGTCGAATATCTTGATAAGGAAGATTATGTAAAAGTTGCAGAAGCTTATGTTGCATTGAAGAACCCAACCAGTTCTTATGACTATTATACCAAAGCAATTAATATCGACAGCACCGACAGTGATAAAAATGAATTTCTTGCTATAGCAATTTCACAGCTTAATAATAAAGATTATGAGAATGCGATGACGAATCTTGCTAATGCTGAGAAGTTCGGAGCTGACGATTACAGAATTGCATATTACAGAGGTTACATAAATTTTGACCAGAAGAAGTTTCCTGAGGCAATCACGGAATTTCAAAAATCGATTGTGTTAAATGAAAATGCAATCTCTCCGCAATTATTGCTGGCATATTCTTATGCGCAGATGAATCAGAAAGAAGATGCAATTCGCGAATTCAAGAAGGTATTAGTGTTAGATCCTGATAATACTGACGCAATAGAAGCTTTAAAAGTTCTTGAAAGCTCTGCACCACAGGGATAAAAGTTAAATGAAATAACAAAAAGGGGCGTATGCCCCTTTTTCTTTTTATAAAAAAATCAACAGAAGTCATTCCTGCGAAAGCAGGAATCCCCAACTTAGGGGGATTCTTCACTTCGTTCAGAATGACACAAGAAATTTAAATTTAATTTTTAATGGGAAAAGAAATACAATACATAGAAAAAAATAAAGACAGATATTTAAACGAGCTGAAGGAATTTTTAAAAATTCCTTCAATCAGCACAAATCCTGAAAACAAAAATGATGTCCGCAAATGCGCTGAGTTTGTAAAAGATAAAATGATAAATGCAGGTCTTGAGAACGTTAAAATTTATGAGACAAAAGGTCATCCTGTTGTTTATGGACAATGGCTTAAAGCAGGAGCTGATAAGCCGACGCTTTTGATATACGGGCATTATGACGTTCAGCCTGTTGACCCTGTTGACTTGTGGACAAATCCGCCTTTTGAACCTGTGATAAAAGGCAATAAAATTTATGCACGCGGTGCAACCGATGACAAAGGTCAGGCATATATGTATTTAAAAAGCATAGAAGCATTTATGAAAAATGACGGTAAAGTGCCGGTGAATGTAAAAGTAATAATTGAAGGTGAAGAAGAAATCGGAAGCGAAAACCTTGAGCCGTTTTTGCAGGAATACAAAGAAATGTTAAAATGTGATTATGTTGTAGTTTCAGATACTGCAATGTATGACGAAGGAATGCCTGCCATAACTTACGGCTTGCGTGGATTATCATATAATGAAGTTCTCGTTACGGGACCTAACAGAGATTTGCATTCAGGCTCATTTGGCGGAACAGTTGAGAATCCTGCAAATGCCCTTGCTAACATGATTGCAAAATTAAAGGATGATAAGGGAAGAATTTTGATTCCCGGATTTTATGATGATGTGAGAAAACTTTCCGATAAAGAGCGTGAAGAATTTAAAAAGCTTCCCTATGATGAGAAGAAATACAAAGGAGATTTGGAAGTGGATGAACTTTTTGGAGAAGAAGGGTATATAACTGAAGAACGCAGAACTGCAAGACCGACTCTCGATGTGAACGGTATATGGGGTGGATTTCAAGGAGAAGGTGCAAAAACAGTTTTACCTTCAAAAGCAGGCGCAAAGATTTCAATGAGACTTGTTCCAGACCAAAACCCTAATAAAATCGATAAAGCATTTGCAGATTATATTAAAAAGATTGCTCCGAAATCTGTTAAGGTAGAAGTAAAATCATTGCACAACGCAAAGCCGGCAATTACTTCAATCGAAAGCGAAGCAGTGAAATGCGCAGTTACAGCATTGAAGAAAGCATACGGCAGGGAACCGCTGTTTACGCGTGAAGGTGGTTCTATTCCGATTGTAAATACATTCAAAGAAATACTCGGTTCTGATACAATTTTACTTGGTTTCGGGCTGCATACTGAAAATGCTCATTCTCCTGACGAGCATTTTGATTTAAATAACTTTTATAAGGGAATTGAGAGTATTACGTATTTCCTTGAAGAACTTGGCAAAACTAAGTAATTTTAGATATGGCAAAAACAAAAACATCAAATTTACAGAATTTAAAGCAAAAGAAATCTAAGAAGAGCACTGAACACCTTCATATTTCTTTGACGAAGAAGAATTATTCGATTATAGTTTTAGGAATTATCGTAATTATAATCGGTTATATCCTAATGGATCAAAATTCCGTTGACGGATTTATGCCGACGGTAGTCGCTCCGATTTTATTATTTGTCGGGTATTGCGTAATAATTCCCGTCGGGATATTATTAAAAGATAATCCTTCAAAAGAAACAGCGGATTCAGGTGATTTATCATTTGTGAAAGAGGATGAAACAGGCACGAAACCAAAAGGCAATGTTTCGAGTAACATAAAGACAGCATAAGTTTATTTGTTCTTTAATGGGAATGCAACGGCTTCGACGGGGTGAAAGAGGATTAAAACTGCATATGGTGCTTTCTACCATCACTTGAAAAAAGGTAGAAAAAAAATAACAGCAGACAATACTGCAAATAACTACGCTTTAGCTGCTTAATAAAATCAGCTAATCGTTCTTAAGGTCTTTTCTCACGGGATTTTAAGAACGTCAACTAAGTGAGAGTAGGTTAATGCTTTGACAACGCGTTTTAACCGAAATTCAGTTGTCTGGCAGTTGTGAATTTTGTTTGTTTAATAGCAGCTGCAAGATTATTAAATAAACTAAATATGTAGACGTTTTAGTTGGCTTCACTTCGGACCCGGGTTCGACTCCCGGCATTTCCACAATACCTCAAATTTCTTCGCTACTTCTTCAGGCGTTATAGAAGTAATTGATTCAGGATTATCTGAAATTATCACCTCACTTTTATCTGATAACGGCTTAAATCTTTCTAAATTCCACTCAACATTATTATACAATCCTATTACAGGCACATTAAAGGCAGATGCCATATGAATTATAGCTGTATCAGGTGAAATAACCAAACGGGACAGATAAATTTCCTTAACTTTCTTTGTTAAACTGTATTTATTGATAGATATTTTTTTATTTAGATTATGGTTTAAATAATCAGCCGTAACCTCATTATTTTTATCATATATAACGCGAATTTTGGAAGTATATTCTTGTATGGTTTCAATTAATTTTTTCCAATTTTCGGGAGTCCAATCTCTGGATGACAATCCGGGAGAAATATTTATCAATACATCAATTTTTTTAAACCTGCTTTTATCTTTCAGGAATGAATCGAGAACAGGTCTTTCATAAAATGGCATAAAATCCGGTTTAAAATAATACAAAGGCGCTGTATTTATTTTAACAGCATGATTGCCTTTTTTGTAATCATTTAATGCTATATCAAACAACTTTTTATCTGAATTATATCCTATTGACGTTTTGTATTTAATGCGCTTAAGAAGCTGTTCGGTAGTTCTTGAGTATTCCGGTTTGGTTTCAATTACGTAGTCAAATTTTATCCGTCTTAATTTCAGTAATAAAAGTAATATTGAGAAAATATTTTTTTTGTATATATAAAACTGCTTTATGAACGGAATGCTTAAAGGAATTTCATAATTTCTTTCACTGGCAAGAACATACAGTTTATAATCCGGAAAATTTCGGTTGAGTTCATAAAACAGGGGAGTTGTTAAAATCATATCCCCAAGCTTACCTGTTTGAATTATGAGGATTGATTTGGTGGAGTTCATAGCAATAAAAAAAGGCAGCATTTAATGCTGCCATATATAAACTTTATTTCTTCTTTTTTGAGGTCAGTTCGTCTTTTATTTCCTGAAAAGATTTCCGCTTGGGTTTATCCTGTATAACCTCGACACTTCCTTCTTTTTTTGCTTTTAGCTTTGTTTCATACCATTGCTGGATTATTGACAAAAGGTTGAACGTAAAGTAATATAAATTTAAACCTGCAGGAAAACTGAAGAACAAAAGTGTAAGCATAATCGGCATAATATACACCATTGCTTTCTGCTTAGGATCAGTAATGGTCATTTTCTGCTGAATGAACATAGTTATGCCCATCAGGGTTGCAAGCCCCGAAACCTGGTCTATTCCAAAAATCGGGATTTTAAACGGAAGATTAAAAATAACATCCGGTGTTGATAAGTCATGAATCCATAAAATAAATGGCTGCTGTCTCAGCTCGATTGTAGAATTGAAAACCCCGAACAGTGCGTAAAGTATAGGCAGCTGAAGCAGCATTGGCAAACACCCGCCCATCGGATTTATCTTCTCTTCCTTGTAGAGCTTCATAATTTGCTCGTTCATCTTGACGGGGTCATCCTTATATTTCTCGCGGATTGCCGTCATCTTTGGACTTAATTGACCAAGACGCTTCATTGAATCCATTTGCTTCTTGGTTAATGGATTTAATACAATCTTAAGAATCAGAGCAAATACTATGATGACAAAACCGAAATTCGGAATGAACGTATGCAGGAAATTAAACAACGGCATAATGACCCATTGCGCAATAGGTCTCACGATAAAATCGAGAGCAAATGATTGCACAAGCTGAAGCTCCATGTTATAACTTTTCAGAATGTTATAATCAATCGGAGACAAAAGAATAATAAACTTATCATTGTTAACTTTATCGTTTTTGATGTCCATCTTTACTGCAATGGAATATTCTTTTCGCTGTCCTGCATCTTTCAGATGAGTGTTTATTCCTTCAAGATATGCCCCGTCTCCCTTGCGTGAAGTCGGTATTAAAAAAACGCCAAAATATTTATTACGTGAAGCAACATAATCTGTATTGCCGTTATAATCTCCGACGGTTTCTTTCTCAAAATCTGTTGCATCTATATCTTCAAGCTCACCTCCAAGGTAGGCATATGCCTTTTCATAGGAAGCTTCAACGTCGCTTCGTCCTTCGGTTAAATTCAATGACGAACCCCATACAAGCTGGTATTTAGCATCGGAAATATATGCGATTGAATTTACTAATTCGTAGTTAACGTCGAACTCATAAGAATCTTTTTTAAACGTATAAATGATTTTTATCTGCTGAGTTTTTGCCGAATCAATGTTTAAAAGATATTCAAGCTTATACTCCGCATTATCATTCAGGTTAATACTGTCCCATGGTTGATATGCAGAACTGAAAACAAGGTCTTTTGTGTCAATCATTTTTCCGTCTTTTGACGTGAAGATGATGTGAAGCTCTTTGCCTTTTTTCCAGTCAACAAGCTGAACGGGATGACCATCATAAGTGTTGAATTTCTTGGTTATAAACTTTGTAAGTGTACCGCCGTAATTCGAGAATTCCATTATAACGAGGTCGTTCTGGATAACAATATTTTTCTGACCCGTTATGTTATTGTCTTTGTCATATTGAACAGCATGTTTATAAAACGCATTCCCAAACTCGGAAGAATATTTTTCAATGCTGAGTGAATCATTAGCAGCTTTTTGCGTTGTATCCTTAGTTTTAACGGAATCTTTTACGGGAATATTTTTTATAGAACCGGTATCGGCGGAAGTTTTTGTAGTAGTGTCTGTTTGAGTAACAGGAGGTTTTACAGGTTGAACTTTCTTTTGTTGTTCCGAGGTCCAGTATAGCCATCCGAGAAGAACCACGCCTATTAATACAAATGCACCTATTGTTTTCTTATCCATTAAAAATTAAAATTTAGTGTTTGTGGTTGCATGGAACCGGGTCATAACCGCCTTTTGAAAAGGGATTACACCTTAAAATTCTTTTTGTTGTCAGATAAATACCTGCAAGAACACCTCTTTTCTCAAACGCTTCGATTGCATAATTGGAACACGTGGGATAAAACTTACATGAGTTTCCCATAAGAGGTGATAAAGTAATCTGATATAACTTTATGATTAAAATAAAAGGTGTTGAGAGAGATAATTTCATCGATTCTTAATTCTTTGCCTGTAATATCTTTGTTAATAACTCATCAAAATCGGAAGAAAATTCTATGAAATTAAATTTATCTTCCTGAAAAATTTTTTTCTGTCCTTCTTTCCGGAAAGAAAAAATTATGTTAACATTCTTTTTTAAATCGGAGAGCCGGTATTTCCTTTTACGATAAAGCTCACGGAACAAACGTTTAATCTTGTTGCGCTGTGTTGCTTTGTTCACGTTTTTTTTAGAAACTAAAAAGCCCACCTTTACATTTCCTGACGGTGGGCGATTTTCGGACTCATCGAAGATTGTGAAATTCACAAATGCTTTAAAAAAAACTGACTTATACTTTACTGAATTATCTAAAACTTCTTTAAACTTATTGAAGCCCCTTACAATTTCATCTTTGGAGAGTGAATAATCAATGTATTCAGTTCCGTTGACGGAGGCATTCATATTATGCTCTGCGTGTATATTCGTCGCTGACTGTTAGTTTTTTTCTGCCTTTTTTTCTTCTGCTTGCCAAGACTTTTCTTCCGTTTTTAGTGGACATTCTTTCCCTAAATCCGTGTTTATTTTTTCTTTTTCTGTTGCTTGGTTGATATGTTCTTTTCATAATTTTATGTTAATCATTAAATTAAGCATAATTTGATTTTTTTTCAATGGGATAAGGAAGGGATAATTGAGGTTTTTTTGCAGTTTTTCATTTTGGGTAGGACAGACATTCTGTCTGTCCGGACAGGCAGGAATGCCTGTCCTACCAAATAAAATTTTACGTTGTCTTCAAAGAAACCGAATTCTTATCCTTTCTTGATAAATACAGCAAAATTCCTGCAATTATCATAAATACTGAAATAAGCTGCGCTTGTGATAGTCCAAAAACTACATGCGGATTAAGTCTAATGAATTCGACGAGAAGACGTGCTACTCCGACGAGAACTAAATAAACCGAAAAGACCTGACCGTTGAAAGTTTTTCTATCTTTGAGCTTCCATAAATAAAGGAAAATAAAAATTGCTACAACAAGTTCATATAATGGTGTCGGCTGGACAAGAACTCCGGGTGGAGTGGGGACTGTACCGTTTGCATAGCTGTATCCCAAAAATTCCCATATGGTGCCATTGACTGATATTCCGTAATCACCATCTCCGGATAAATGACATCCTATCCGCGCTATGCCGTACCCAAGAGCGGCTGCGGGGGAGAGCAAATCGAATAAACCCAGCACGGAGATTTTTTTTATTTTGCAATAAACAATTAAAGAGATAGCAGCGCAAACTAATCCGCCGTAAAACGTCAAGCCGGATGGAGAAAATAAAATATCTGGAGCCATCAAAGCAGAAAAAGGAAGTCCGCTTCCAAAATTCCATTCTTCGAGAATATAAAATAACTTTGCGCCGACAAGCCCGGAAATCAAAGCAATGAACGTAACATTAACCCCGATGCCTTCATCCATTTTATTTGCCCGGAGCTGGCGGACAAGAATTGAGTTGCCCACAAGAAATGCAATGCCCAGCATTAAGCCATAGCTATAAACAGGAACAGGACCGATTTCAAAAAGTTTTGGAAACATTATTTCGTAGTAATATTAATAAATTTATCAATTTTTGCATCAGGACTTTTTCCTAATTTTAATTCAGAGTCCGTTACTTTCAATTTAAATTGATTTTTTTGTTTTTTGTTATTACTGATTAACAGTTCATAATCTTTATTTTCAAAATCATAAAATTTATATTGATAGCCGGCGGTTCCGGAATGCGAGAATGAAATTACAGGAGCGGAAAGCCCTTCTATTTTGAATGTTAATTGATTTTTGTTTTTGTTGAATAAGGAAATAATATCAATTTTATATTCATAAGTGATAAATTCCTTTACTGTCTGAAAATCAAAAAGAATATAATCTTTCCCGGTAAGCATATCAGTTTCTTTTGATATTTCTAAGCTGTACTCAAATTCTTTCTTTTCAGGTCGGACTTGTTTTGTTCTCATTAAGTATTAAATTAACCTTGTAAAGTTTTAATTATAGAATCAATGTCGTCGAGTCTTATTTCCGTTTCATTCCCGTCTTCCATTCGTTTCAATTTTGCAGTTCGTGAATTTAACTCCTCATCAGCAATGACAAGAACATAACGTGAGTTATATTTATTTGCTTCCTTCATCTGTGATTTAATGCTGCGGTTAAGAAAATCCGTTTCGCAAATAAATGCGTTTTGACGCAAAGCATTTATTTTTGTTAAAGCAAACTCTTTTGCTTTATCTCCGAGTGTTATTAAATATAAATCAATATTTTTTTCTTCGGGGAATTTAAATCCCGATACATCTGCAACCATTAACAAGCGTTCAATTCCGCAAGCAAAACCAATTGAAGGCGTTGGCTTTCCGCCAAGAATTTCAATTAAGTTATCATATCTGCCGCCGCCAAGAATTGCATTTTGCGCACCGAGCTTATCGGACTGAAACTCAAAAGTAGTGTTAGTATAATAATCCAATCCCCGAACAAGAAGATAATCAACTTCATACTTTATGTTTTGGACTGATAGCAAAGATAAAAGTTTCTCAAAATCTTTTTGTGTTTCAGGTTTTAAAAAATTGTTAATCGTCGGAGCATTTTTTATGATTTCTTTCTCTTTTGGATCTTTGGTGTCGAGTATTCTTAAAGGATTTTTTTCAAAACGTGTTTTGCTGGTTTCAGATAAATCGTTATAATGATTTTGCAAATAATCTTTTAATGCTTTTACATAATCTTTGCGTTCGTCGCGTGAGCCGATATTGTTTATCTTAACAACATAATCTTTTGTGTTCAATTCTTTAAGAATGCTGTCGGCAATTGCAATCATTTCCGCATCGATATAAACGTCCGAACTGCCGATTGCCTCTGCGCCGAACTGCCAGAATTCCCTGAATCTTCCTGCCTGCGGACGTTCATGACGGAACATATTACCGATATAAAATAATTTCTTAAGAGGGGAATCATTGAACATACTGTTTTCAAGATATGCGCGTATTACGGGTGCAGTAAGCTCAGGTCTTAAAGTAAATTTACCTTCATCGAACGAATACATTTCCTTTGAGACGATGTCCGTTTCCTCACCGATGCCTCGTTTGAAAAGTTCTGTCTGTTCAAATGCAGGCGTAAGTATTTCCTTATAATTATATCTCTGGAAAACATTGCGGATTATACCGAATAAAACATTACGCTTATGAGCATCGGATGGTAAAATATCGTATGTGCCTTTAGGGCGATTTATCATAGGTTACAAGATAGATTACAAATTACTTTTATTAGATTAAAACTGAAAGGTTAAAAGGGAGGAGCGGATAAGAAAAATAAAAACGTAGAGACGCAAAATGTTGCGTCTCTACGAGAAAAAGAATTATTTCACTAACATCATTTTCTTTATGTCAGAGATGTAATTTCCGTTAAGACCTGCAAACTCAAGCTTATAGAAATATAATCCTGAAGTTAGGTTTTTAGCGTTGAAGTCAACCTGATATTCACCTGTTGTTAATTGTGAATTTACCAAAGTTGAAACTTCTTTTCCGAGTGTGTTATAAATTTTCAAAGTTACATTTCCGTTTGAAGGAACGCTGAACTTAATGTTTGTTGTCGGATTGAAAGGATTTGGATAATTTTGTGAAAGCTTAAATGATTCAGCAACTGTGTTTGTATTTTCAATGCTTGTCATGATACCTGCCCATGTTTTTGCAACTCTGAAACCGTCGATAATCATATAAGGAGCTGTGGTAGCGCTTCCTTGTCTCACTGCAACTCTTCCATAATTGGTAAGGTCATTTGCTGTTGAAGTAACTGAAGGAATTGTAGCAGTTCCCGGTTCGGTTGGAGGAATAGCTCCGCTAAACGCATATAAACTTAAGTTATCATTGCCTGTTCCTGAAACGAATTCGTATTTTACGATTACAACATAAGTAGTGCCTCTTGTATAAACAGCATTTGAATATGCAATTCCTGTTGCTGCTGTTCCTTTGCTTAATGCGATTCTAAATCCGCCCGTTGTGTCACTTATGTAAGTTCTTGCAGTATAGAAAGTTGTTGAATTTGAAGGAAGCATTGCAAAGAAATAATCTCCGCCTGCTCTTGAGGTATCAACACGAATCATGAATGCGGTATAAAATGTTCCGACGCTATCCTGAACGAATCCTTTGTAAGCATCGTTACCTGTAGATTTCAAAGTAAGGGCGTTGCCAACTCCCGAACCCGGATAACCGGTGTAAGTTAATCCCGGTGCAGTGACTAACAATGGATTTACTGCTCCTGTGTTATATACCCATCCGTGAGCACCGATTGAGTCACCGGCGGTGTAATCGAAATTTTCAATGAATAAAGTTTGTGAATTAGCGCTTCCAAACGCTAAAAAAAGAAAAAGAAAAGCGTAAATGAATTTTTTCATGTTTGTGTTTATTGTTTAAATTATTATTAAAACTTTTGAGGTATTGAGACTGATTATATGCGATAAAATAACAAAATAAGAGCTCAAAAACTACTCTGGTTTTTATTACAAATTTAAGAAATAAAGGTAACCCAAATGTAAAGTTAAGATTAAGTTTTTGGGAAAGTGAATTTTAAGGGAATTTAGTTTGGCGTTTATAAATCGTATATTTGTATGATTTACCCAAAAATATCAATTTTAATTTTAAATGACAGAGTTTTTTAAATCGGATTTTGAATTCCAGAACAGGCACATAGGACCTGATAACCAGGAAATAAATGAAATGCTTGCAGAAATAAACTGCGAGTCAGTTGATAAGCTTATTGAAGAGACAATTCCTCAGAGCATACGCAATATATCAGAGTTGAATTTAGGAAGACCACTGAGTGAAGATGAGTTTTTGAAATTCATAAGAGAAACTGCAAAGAAGAATAAAGTTTTTAAATCTTATATCGGATTGGGATATAATCCGACGATTACTCCAACTGTAATTTTAAGAAACATTTTTCAAAACCCGGGCTGGTATACACAATACACTCCTTACCAGGCAGAAATAAGCCAGGGACGTCTCGAAGCATTGTTGAATTTCCAGACGATGGTTATTGATTTAACAGGAATGCAGATTGCAAACGCATCACTTCTTGATGAAGGCACTGCAGCTTCTGAGGCAATGCTTATGTTTTCGCATCTTGCTTCTCAAAATAAATCTACCGCAAATAAATTTTTTGTTTCTGATGAATGTCTCCCGCAGACAATTGATGTAGTAAAAGCAAGGGCAGTCCCGTTGAATATCGAAGTTGAAGTCGGTGATTTGAAAAAAATAAATATCGATGGCGGTTATTTAGGAGTTCTTGCTCAATACCCGGGAACTGACGGAAACATTGAAGATTATTCAGAACTTTTTGCAAAACTAAAAGAAAAAAATATTTTCATTGCAGTTGCAGCTGATATAATGAGTCTTGCATTGCTTACTCCTCCGGGAGAACTTGGTGCGGATGCTGTTGTGGGTTCGACTCAGAGATTTGGTGTCCCGATGGGATATGGAGGTCCTCACGCGGCATATTTTGCAACGCTCGATAAATATAAAAGATATGTTCCGGGCAGAATAATCGGTGTTTCAATCGATGCACAGGGAAACCGTGCTTACAGAATGGCATTACAGACACGTGAACAGCATATAAAACGTGATAAAGCAACAAGCAATATTTGCACAGCTCAGGTTCTGCTTGCTGTTATTGCAGGAATGTATGGAGTTTATCATGGACCTGACGGATTAAAAAATATTGCAAGCAAAATTAACAAACTTGCGTTTATGACTGACCTTAATCTGAAAAAACTCGGCTATGAACAGATGAATGAATTTTATTTTGATACGCTGAAAGTAAAAATTGAAGATGCAGAACTTCTGAATAAGATAAAAAAGAATGCCGAAGACAAGCAGATGAATTTCAGATATGGAAAAGACTTTATTACCATTTCAATTAACGAAGCAACAACAGTAGAAGATGTAAAAGAAATTGCTAAAGTTTTTGCTAAGTCGCAAAATAAGCTCGTAGATTTTGAAGAAGCATTCGAAGATTACTCAACTCTTCCGACAAGTTTAATCAGAAGCAGTAATTATATGTTTCATCCTGTTTTCAAAACTCATCGTTCGGAAACAGAAATGCTCCGCTACATAAAAGAGCTTGAGAATAAAGATTTATCTCTTACACATTCAATGATACCGCTGGGTTCATGCACGATGAAACTGAATGCAACAACTGAAATGCTTCCGATTACCATTCCTGCTTATAGTGAAATGCATCCGTTTGCTCCTGTTGAACAGGCAAAAGGTTATCAGGAAATCATTGCCGAGCTTGAAAACGAGCTTGCAGAAATAACCGGACTTCCGGGAGTTTCATTACAGCCGAACTCAGGTGCGCAAGGGGAGTATGCGGGTCTGCTTGTAATTAGAGCATACCATTTGAATAATGGTGACACTCAAAGAAATGTCTGCATAATTCCTTCATCGGCTCACGGCACAAATCCTGCAAGCGCTGTTATGGCAGGAATGAAAGTTATTGTTGTCGGATGTGATACGAATGGAAATATTATGCTTGATGATTTGAGAAAAAAAGCTGAACAACATAAGGATACTTTAGCTGCGTTAATGGTTACTTATCCTTCGACTCACGGAGTATTTGAAGAAGAGATTCAGGAGATTTGCAAAATCATTCATGATAACGGCGGACAGGTTTATATGGACGGAGCGAATATGAATGCACAGGTTGGGCTAACAAGTCCTAAAATGATTGGTGCTGATGTTTGCCACTTAAACTTACATAAAACATTCTGCATACCTCACGGCGGCGGCGGACCCGGAATGGGACCCATCTGCGTTGCAGAACACTTAAAAGAATTTTTACCGTCTAATCCGGTTATTCCAACCGGCGGAAGTAAAGCGATACCTGCAGTTTCTGCAGCTCCATGGGGAAGCGCAAGCATTCTTTTGATTTCATATGCTTACATAAAAATGATGGGAGCTGAAGGATTAACCAACGCAACCAAGATCGCAATCTTAAATGCAAATTATATAAAAGAAAAATTAGCTCCTTATTATAAAGCATTGTATTCCGGCAAAAACGGAAGAGTAGCACATGAGATGATTCTTGATTGCAGAGATTTCAAAACATCAGCAAAAGTTGAAGTAGAGGATATTGCAAAGAGATTAATGGACTATGGTTTCCATGCTCCGACAGTCAGCTTTCCTGTTCCCGGAACGTTGATGATTGAACCGACTGAAAGCGAAGCAAAAGCTGAAATGGACAGATTCGTTGAGGCAATGATTGCAATTAGAAAAGAAATCGAAGAAATCGAAAAAGGCGAAGCCGATATGACAGATAATTTTTTGAAAAATGCTCCTCATACGGCATTGGAGGTAACGAGTGATAACTGGTCACATCCTTATATGCGTGAAAGAGCGGCTTTCCCGACGGATTTCACAAAGAAAAACAAATTCTGGCCTCCTGTTAGCAGAATTAACAATGCTTACGGCGATAGAAACTTGATTTGCTCATGTAATCCAATATCGGATTATGTGGAAATTGAAGCAACGTAAATAATTCTATTTCAATTCCTCCTTTGGAGGGGGATTAAGGGGGAGGATATGTTTTATTAAAACTACTGGGATTCCCGCTTTCGCGGGAATGACTTCTTAGTTAATGGAAGAATTGCTTAATTGAAAATAATTTTCAATTTTTATATTTTAGACTAACTTAAATAATTATACAAATGATGCAAACAGAATTATTTGTTACAGAAATAAATGATAAAATCGCGAGCAAGAGCTTATTAAATCATCCGTTTTATCAGAAATGGAATGAAGGTACTCTTACTCAGGAAATGTTAAAGGAATACGCAAAACAATATTATCACTTCGTAAAACACTTCCCGAGATTTGTTAGCTGTGTTCACTCAAATTGCGATGACTTCAAGACAAGAGAGATGCTTATGGCTAACCTTGCTGATGAGGAAGGATATAAATCAGAGTTTAAAAATCATCCTGCGCTCTGGATGGATTTTGCAAAGAGCTTAGGATTGAAAGAAGACGAAGTAAGAAATACAACCCCGCTTAGAGAAACAGAATATCTCGTTGACGGAATGTATGAGCTTTCACGTTCAAACGAATCACAGCTTGGAATAGCTGCTTTATATGCATATGAATCACAGGTTCCTGAAATTTCAAAAACTAAAATTGATGGTTTGAATAAATTCTATGGAATTAACAAACCTGAAGACATTGCATATTTCACTGTTCACGAAGAGTTCGATGTTTATCACTCAAAAGAAGAGCTTGATGCAATAATTGCAAGCTGTAAAACAGAGGAAGACCAAAAAAGAGTCGTTACTACTGTTGATGAAGCTGCTGCTTTGCAGTGGAATTTCCTTGACGGAATTTATAACACATATTGCGTTAATTAATTGAAATTTTTTATTGAAGCTAAGGGTTTAAATTAATAAATTTAAACCCTTTTTTTATTTATATATGTTGGTGATGTTAAATGAAAAAGGAATAGGAGATAATTGTGGATATCATTGAAGATGTTCTCAGCAAATATAAGAAGATAGCAGTAGTTGGCATGTCTGATAATCCGGCTCGTGACAGCTTAAAGATTGCACGGTACATGCACAAACAAGGATATACAGTTTATGGAGTTAACCCTAAGTTAGACGGAAAAGTTGTCGATGGAATGAAATGTTATTCAGTATTAAAAGACATTCCCGATACGATAGAAATAGTTGACATATTCAGAAGACCTGATGCTGTTGTCGGAGTTGTAGAAGAAGTTCTTAAACTAGACTATAAAGTGCCTGTTATCTGGACACAAATTGGTGTTGGTAATCCTGAAGCACAAAGAATTGCCGAGGACAACGGCATAATTTACATAGACAACAGGTGTTTATATATCGAACACTCAAATTTATAATTAATTAGAATTAAAATTGAATCTGAAAGAATCCTCAACAAAATTATATTTTCAGATAGCGTCTTTCATAATTCCGCTTATTGTTTACATTTATACACTTGCTCCTACTGTTTCATTTATTGACTCAGGCGAGCTTGCAACCGTCTGCATAAAGCTCGGTGTTGCTCACCCGACAGGATACCCGCTTTTTACCATCTTAGGAAACGTGTTTTCTAAGATGCCGATAGGAGAGGAAATCTACCGTCTTAATCTAATGTGCGCGGTTATATCTTCGCTTGCTTGTGTGATGTTTTTCAATCTTTTGGCTTATCTTTTTACCAGCAAAAACATATTAGAAAATTGTTTACCCAAAAGTGTTAGTGACAAGAAGAATATATATGTTATATCGCTGATTTCGACTTTAACATTAGCGTTCTCAATTACGTTTTGGTCATCGAGTAATGCAATCGAAGTTTATGCTTTGCACATATTTTTTCTTGTAACAATAATCTATATTTTCTTAAAAGCTTGTTTTGAAGGTAATGCAAAATACTGGTTATTATTCGGGTTTGTGCTTGGGCTTAGCTTCACAAATCACCTTACTACTATATTTCTCAGCATCGGCACATTATATCTCTTTTTTTCAATAAATGGATTCAATCAGGCAGCTTTCAAAAAAATTTTATGGATAGCGGTATTTTTCATAATCGGATTGACGGTATATATTTATCTGCCTGTGAGAGCTGATAACGGGGTTTTAAGCTGGGGGAATCCTCATGATTGGGAAAATTTTTACAGACATGTATCGGGCAAGCAGTTTAGTGTATGGATGTTTTCTTCATCTGAAAATGCAGCAAAACAATTCGGATATTTTACAAATTCTTTCCCTAAAGAATTTGGATATGTATTCCTGATACTTGCAATATCCGGTGTTATCAGACTATTTCAGGCAAACAGAAAAGTTTTTTATTATACTTTTCTGCTTTTCATTTTTACGGTCTTATATGCAATAAATTATGATATATACGATATAGATTCGTATTTTCTCTTAGCGTACATTGTTTCGGGAATTTGGATTGCCTTCGGATTGTTATTTTTATATGAGAAGTTGGATTTTTTCAGGAAGTTTGTCTATATAGGTCTTGTAATTCCGCTAATATTAATTTATCAGAATTACTCACAGGCAAACGAGAATGATAATTTTTATGTACAGGATTATACTATGAATGTTTTTGCATCAGCGGCTCCGAACGCAATTATTTTTTCTACGCAATGGGATTTTTGGGTCTCGGCATCGTTTTATTATCAATATGTTGAGAACATAAGACCCGACATAATTGTCATTGATAAAGAACTTCTAAGACGCGGCTGGTATTTAAATCATATTGAAAAAAATTATTCTGAGGTTTATAATAATTCGAGAGCTGAGTTTGAAGCATATAAAACAGAACTGACAAAGTTTGAAAGGTTTACTGACCGGTATACAAAGCCAAGCACTGAGGCAGACCGTCAAGACCTAATGAAGATACAAAATGCTTTTTTGAAATTATTGCAATCATTACCGGCAAAAAATCAAACCAGACCTTTTTATACAACGTTTGAAATAGAGCAATCAGCGGCTCAGGAAAGATTTGGTGCTGACATGAAACGAATTCCTCAGGGCTTATTGGTAAGATATACGACGGAAACAGGATTTGATAATTACACGGAACCTGATTTTAAGTTTGAAGCTACAAAACAGGAAGGTTATCATTATGAATTTCTGATGACTGCATATTTTAATGCCTATCTCAACCGTGCAAATTATCTGATGAATTTTGGCAAGTATGATGAGGCAGAAGCATTAATCAATAAAGCATTTGCTTTGGAGGTGCCTCAGAGCCAGGATGCATACCGTTTGTTAAATAAATTAAAAGAACTTAGAAGCTTACAGCAAAAAAATTGAAATATGTTTCATCAATATTATTTTTATTATTAATTTTATCTTTAATATCCGCACATAATTTCTGCTACTCTCAGGAACCGGGAACAAAAAAAGAAATAATAATAGATGAAGTTATTATTACGGGAAATGAAGTAACAGAAAAAGAAATAATCCTTCGTGAAATTGAAAGCAAGCCCGGAAAAACTCTTGACCTTGTAACTCTAAAAGAAGACGTCGACCGTCTTAATAATCTGAAATTATTTACAAAAGTCGATATTATCCCGGTTCCAGTATCTAACGATAGCATGAAACTTATATTTGACGTTCAAGAATCGTTTTATATTATCCCTGTTCCGCAAGGCGGAATTAAAGAGGGGAGTCTAAAAAAAGTATGGGTCGGGTTAAAGCTTAACTGGAAAAATTTCAGGGGACGAAACGAAGATTTGAATTTCAGTTTTGGCATTGGTTATGAACCTTTTGTTAGAGCTTCATATTCTGTCCCATGGATTACACAAAACAGATTTTTTACTTCATTCAGTGCCGGATACTCGAGAACATATAATTTGATTTATGATACATCAACTGCTCCTGTTAATTTAAAAGATGCACCGCGTTACAGCGCAGACAATTATAATGCAGCCGTAGAGTTCGGCAAAAAATTTGACAGAAGTAATTCACTTTCGCTGGGTTTAGGGTATAATTCAATTAATCTTTCCGAATATGTTATAGGAAGAACGCTATCACCAAACGCCAAAGATAGATATATGACTTTGAATCTTAATTATATCAGAGACACACGTGATTTATTTGCATATCCTCTCAGCGGAACTTTGGTTGAGGCAGGATATTCAAAATATGGAATTGCAAATCGTTACATTGATTTTAACCGCATGCGAGCTGATGTTCGGAGATATATTCTCATAAAATTGTCTGACGATTATGCAGTAACATGGGCAAACAGAGTGAACGGAATAATTTCTTTTGGCGGCGCTATACCGAGTTACTTAAAAGAAGCATTCGGCTTTAGCAGGGTAATTCGCGGATGGGATGATGTTGCATTTGAAGGTGATAATTTGCTTGGTGTATTTACCGAATTACGTGTTCCTGTTATACAACCGTTTTTTGTCAGCGGAACGGACATACCTTTGATAAAAAACATTTCTTTCTTAAAAGAAATGAGTTATAAATTCGGGTTATACACAACATTATTTTTCGATATGGGCGGAGTGTGGAATAAAAGTGATAAACTTTCTAAAACTCAGTTCAGAAGAGGTTTCGGTATAGGATTAAATGCACTATTGCCCTTTAATTTTGTGGGACGAATGGATTGGGCATTCAGACGGGAAAATGATAAGTATAAAGGTCAGATTATTTTTAATTTAGGAGCTTCCTTCTGATATGGAATATTATTACACTCCTAAAGAAAACATTAATAAGAATTATTTGTATATAATTGGAGATGAGCGCAAGCATCTTGCAAAGGTTCTTAGAAAAAAGATAGGTGATAAAATTGAAGTTACTGACGGTGAGTTAAGTGTTTATGAATGCAAAATTATCGAAATTGAAAAAGAGCGGATAAAATGTGAAATTATAAATAAGAAGCATAACGTAAACGAACCTGCGTTAAAAATCAGGTTGTTTATAGGACAGCTGCGAAACCATGACAGGTTTGAATTTGCAATAGAAAAAGCAGTTGAGCTGGGAGTAAATCAAATTTACCCGGTCATTTCTAAATACACGGTTACCAACGAAAAATTAAATGAAACAAAACTTAAAAGGTTAAGTAAAATTATCATCTCTGCAATGTCGCAGTCGCAGAGGTGTTTTTTACCTATTCTTCATAAATCGGTTAGTTTTGATGAGTTGCTTGAATTGACGCGAAACGATAAAGAGAAAATTGTGATGTATGAATTCTCAGGTTCGGAAAACAAGCTTGATGAAAAAATCTCTTCGGATACGATTAATTTGCTGATTGGTCCTGAGGGAGGTTTTTCTGAAGATGAAATAAATCAGCTTAAAAATAACGGGTGGAAAGTTAAATCACTCGGAGAAAGAAAATTAAGAGCTGAAACTGCCGCCATAGTTTCCCTATACAGAATATTAAACAATTAAAAATAACAGTATGAAAATTAAATTTACCCTTTTTGTTTTATTTGCTCTTCTTTTAGGTTCAGGTTCTAAATCTTACGCACAGTTTGATAAGCCGTCGTTTCAGTTGAGCATCGGTATTTCCGAGCCTCTTGACCAGTTGAAAGGGGGCAACTATTATTATTTTACCAATAAATTTGATACGATGACTTTTTCTCAGCAGCTTATGTTTATTGATACCAATTTTATGACTCATGATTACAGGGCAAAGACAGGAATAAATATTAACGGCGCAGCAAAAATTAACTTCGATAAATACTCTATTGTAAGAGGTGTAGCGTTTGCATCATTTAATTCCTTCAATACATTTCAAAGCAGCGTTACGGGAAATACGCTTACGACTTTTTCACAGGGAACAAGCAATGTCTTTGTGCCCGCATCCGTAACATTTAATTACAGCTTAAGCGTTTTTTCATTAGGTGTCGGACTTGAAATTGCACCTACCTCCTTCACCAATCTTATATCTCCATTTTTCGGAGCAAATGTATCAATGAATTTCATAAATGCTGAACTTGAAAGAACGAGCGGTTCAAGAATTGATACACCTCGTGTGACCGCAAACGGAACACGTTTTGGTGCTAATCTTACCGGAGGAATTGAATTCAAAATCAATCCTCAATTTGGAATTATGCTGGGTGCAAAATATGATATGGCGAATTTACTGGGCAAAGGTACAAATCAGTCAATGAATGACCCTGTTATTTGGGGTTCAAGCAACGCTTCATTGAACGATGAAAACGGACCATTTTATTCTAACGTTTATTTGCCGATGAATTTAGCGCCAAGATTTACACCCTATCAGGCGCAAGATAAGAAAATCAATTGGTTATCATTTTTTGTTGGAGTAAATTTTTATCCAAGTTCCCTCACGGGTAAAAAGTAACAAGCCGTTTTAATTTTTTAATGTAATTTGTTTTAATTATTTTGAGTCATTCTCGGGGGAGAAAGGATTATCAATAAATTAAACTGTTACTTTATGAAAAAATTTATAATTCTTTTTTTACTTTTTGCCGCAATCGGATGCGGAAAAAAAACCGAACAAAATAATCAGACCGGCAACCAGACAAATACAACGGGCTCGACTGCAGGAAATGATTTGGCTGTAAAAGGAAAAGAAATTTTCTATATGAAGTCTGATGTGAACAACCTCGCCTGCGCCGACTGCCACAGCGACGGGACTAACTCGGGAAATTCACTTACACAATATTTTTCAAATGTAATAAAAGCAGACAAGCGCGCCTCGACATACTCAGGCAAGTTCACGGGGGATGCTGTTAAGCAAAATGCCGGCGGAGCTACAGTTTGTTATAAATCATATCTTAAGAAAAAAGAAGATATGCCGAGTGATATGATTAATGCGTTGAATGCTTATTATGAATCACTTCCGGGTAATGATACTGCTGTAATGGTTTATCAGACCATTGCTCTTCCGACAAGAGATAAAACAAAATTGGCACCTTTGCAGGAGCAGATAGGGAAGCTTACCGGCAATGCTGACAATGGAAAGATGCTTTTTGATAAAGCCTGCGGCTTGTGTCATAACCCTGACAGCAAAATAAAAAAAGTACCTGATTTGTTCGATGATTTTGAAGGAAATTATAAAAGCGTCTCATATAATGTTTATCTCGGTGACGGTCAGATGCCTTTTTATCACATGGATAAATTATCTCCTCAGGATATTGCCGATTTAACTGCGTTCCTTACTGCAAAAAAATAACAATGAAGACTTTAGGACTTATAGGCGGGTTGAGCTATGTTTCGACTCTGACTTATTATAAAACAATTAACGAACTTACATACGAGAAGCTTGGCGGAGAAAATTCTGCCAGGCTTCTTCTTTATTCATTAAATTTTCAGGATTACCGGACGTTTGCCGATTCAGGAAACTGGCAGGGAATGGAAGATAGTCTGACGGAAATTTCGGGCTTACTCGAAAATGCAGGAGCGCAATGCATAGTGATTTGTTCAAATACTCCTCATTTACTTGCGGATAAAGTGCGCAAAAGAATTAATCTTCCTTTAATTCACATTGCAGAAGAAACAGGAAAAGAAATTAAGAAAAACAATATTAAGAAAATAGGTCTGCTCGGAACGAAGTTTACGATGGACAGCAAATTTTATAATGAAAAACTCGCACAGCTTGGAATTGAAACCATCATTCCTGATGAAAAGGACAGAGCATACATTCATCACACGATTATTAATGAATTCTGCAAAGATATTTTCAAACCTGAAACAAAACAGGGATATCTTAACATAATCGATAAGCTGAAGCAGCAGGGAATAGAAGGAGTTATATTAGGATGTACTGAAATTAATTTACTTCTTAATCAAAAAGATTTGGATATAAAAGTTTTTGACACGATACAAATTCACTGCAAAGCCGCGGTTGACTTTTCACTTTCCTAAAATGGAATTAATTTTCATTTCTTGCCGTTTTAATATATAAACTTTAATAAAATTATGAGAAAAGATTTAGTAGTTGAAGAATCTGTTGACGTTAATGCAAGCGTTGAAAAAGTATGGGATGCACTTACAAATCCTGCAATCATAAAAGATTATTTATACGGAACCGATACGATTACTGATTGGAAGCCCGGAAGCAAAATTACTTTTCAGGGTGAGTACGAAGGGAAACAATATAAAGACGGCGGCGAGATACTTGAATTCGTTCCTGAAAAAAAACTTGTTTACACTTACTGGAGCGGTTTCTCAGGATTGGAGAATACACCGGAAAATCATTCCATCATAACCTACACCGTCGATAAAATTTCGGATAACAAGACAAGATTCACCTGGACTCAGAAAGGTTTTGCAGGCGAAGAGCAATATAACCATATGAAAAGCGGTGTAAAAGGATTTTTGCAGGGTGTAAAGAAAGTGATGGAGAGATAAACACTTTTGTCATTCCTGCGAAGGCAGGAATCCAAAGAAATATAAGTATTAAATAAAAAAAGCTTACATTCTAAAATGATTATAGATTGTAAGCTTATTAGATTAAAAATGTTCTTTGCCTGGATTCCAGCTTTCGCTGGAATGACAAAATTTTTATTTTATCCGCCTTCGCGGGAATGACACCTGTGATGTTACTTAAATAACAAATACACCAGCACAACAACAATTCCCAATACAGTTAAAGTTGTATAATCCTGAATAACGCCGGTTTGGATTTTACGCCAGTCGAAGCTGAGGCGTGATATGTAATTTGCGACTCCGTTAACAAAGCCGTCGATTATTTTAACATCAAAAATTTTCCAGAGAATTTTATCCGAACCTTCCTGAATCGGCTTTACGATACCTGCTTCATAAATTTCATCAACATAATATTTGTTCTCGAGAACCTTTCCGAATCCCTGCGGCTCAGGGAAAGTTTCCTGCTTTGTGAACTTCTTCATAGCAAGTATAATCATTGTTACAGCAACAACAACAGATATGGCTAGAAGTCCGAGCTCAAGCGCAAGCGATACATGATGTTCGGGATGGTATGTAGAAACTACAGCAACTGCATTGGCAAAAACCGGAGCAAGCCATTCACCCAAAAGATTTGGTCCTAAGAAATGAGGAAGCCCGATAAATCCGCCGAGAGTCGCTAAAACAGTAAGAATAATTAATGGAATGGTCATTGTCGAAGGGGACTCATGCGGGTGAACGTGCGCTTCATCATATCTTGGCTTTCCGTAGAAAGTCAGCCCCATCAAACGCCACATATAAAATGCCGTGCATGCGGCAGTTATTACAGTTAAAATATAAAATATTGGTCCATCAGTAACGTATGTGTCAAACATAATTTCGTCTTTCGAAAAGAACCCTGATAGGGGAGGAATACCAGATATCGCAAGCGAGCCGATGAAAAACGTTACAAAAGTAATTTTCATTTTGTTTTTCAATCCGCCCATTTTTGTAATGTCCTGTTCGCCGTGCATTCCGTGAATAACAGAACCCGAACCAAGAAATAACAATGCTTTGAAAAACGCGTGAGTTATTAAGTGAAATATTGCAACGTGAAATGCAAAACTGCCAAGTGCAATAAACATAAATCCAAGCTGTGAGACGGTTGAATATGCAAGAATTTTTTTGATGTCATTTTGTTTGAGGGCAATCGTTGCTGCTATTAAAGCAGTCAGCACGCCTATGATTAAAACAACGTTTGTAGCAACAGGCGCAAGCGCATAAAGCAGGGAAGTTCTTGCAACAAGATAAATACCTGCAGTTACCATCGTAGCCGCGTGGATGAGTGCAGATACCGGTGTCGGACCTGCCATAGCGTCAGGAAGCCATACGAACAAAGGAATCTGCGCGGACTTACCGCAAGCACCAAGGAAGAGCAATAACGCAATTGCGAGAAGCAGTGAGTTACCAACTTCGAGTCCGGCAATGTTTCCTAAAAATCCCTGTATGTCAAGAGTTCCAAAAGTTGTAAAAATTAAAAACATCGCAATCATAAAACCAAAGTCACCGATTCTGTTAACGACAAATGCTTTCTTTGCCGCGACTCCTGTAAATGTTTTATCATACCAGAAACCGATAAGCAAATATGAAGCTAAACCAACGCCTTCCCATCCGAGGAACACAAGTAGAAAATTACTTCCAAGAATCAAGTTAAGCATTGCGAAGATAAACAAATTCAGGAATGCAAAAAACTTTGCAAACCCGGGGTCGCCGTGCATATAGCCGATTGAATAAACGTGGATTAAAAATCCTATACCAGTTACAATTAAGAATAAAGAAATGGAAAGAGTATCGACATAAAACGCATAATCGATTGAAAGATTTCCTGTTGCAATCCAGCTGAAGTAATTCAGATTGAGAACCCGAGCTTCAGGAGGCAGGGACATAAACTCAAAGAAGATTGAGCATCCGATAAGAAAGGGGATTAACACCATCAGCGAGCTGAACCAACCGGAAAGTTTTTCATTGTTGATTCTTCTGCCGAATATTCCGTTAACTAAAAAGCCGATTAAAGGTAAGAGAACAACAAGATAGAAGTATTGCGCCATTTAGTTTTATTCTAAATTTGTCTGAATTGAAAATTATATTTTACCACTTAAGAATATTGATTTCGTCAATATTGACGGTCTCTTTATTCCTGAACAATGAAATTACTATGGCAAGTCCGATTGCCGCTTCAGCAGCCGCAACAGTGAGCACCATAAACACAAAAATCTGACCGTTTATATCACCTAAAAACGATGAGAATGCCACGAATGATATATTAATGGCATTCAGCATAAGCTCAATGCTCATGAATATTATAATGGCATTTCTGCGAACCAAAACTCCCACAACACCAATTGAAAACAAAATCGTACTTAAAATCAGAAAATTGTTTAATTCAATCATTATATAGCAAATGTATAATTAGAAAATTTAACAAAAATAGCGAATTTTTAATTAAAATTAAATTAATCAATTAAAACTTAGTAAGAATTTTTTGAATTATACGAATTTAAAATATTGTACAAAAAATTATAAAGATTTTAATTTGATTAATTTTAAAATATGATAAATAATGTCATTCCAGCGGAAGCTGGAATCTAGTCTAGAAGTTTCTAAAAGAAATGCTCCTGTAATCAAATTAGATTATTAAAACCATAGACTAATAAATTACTGTTGTCTGGATCCCAGCCTTCGCTGGGATGACACCGAAGAGCAGAATAGAGAGGGAATGACAATAACGTTTGAAAGGATTTAAAGAATTATAAATACTGAAACCTTTAAACAACTTATAAACACTTCTATATGAATAACTTTACATAATATATATTATATAACATATTATATGAAAATTATTAACATTTTAACTGATTGATGATAACAATTTTAAGGTTTTTGAAATGTTTGATTTGCGATTATATGGCTTGGTTAGATCAATTACTTCTCTTAACTCTTTAGTATTTGAACCGGCATTTAAAGCTCCTATAAGATGTGATAATAACTGAACCGGAAAGTATGACGTGCTGAGGATTGATACGTTGATTAATTCGCGTTGCTTTAAGGTTAAAAACGGACGTGATAATACTTTACCATAGCCCTCCTGAATCATCCAAGTTTTTAACTCAGGACTTATGGATGACATGTTCTTTAACAGCTTGTGATAATTAGAACCATAAATGATTTTACAGACTTTTTTACCTGACGATTTTATGTTTACAGCATTATATTCATCTGTCTTATAATTAAAGACGTTATTAAATGCTTTTAAAGACTCTATGGTCGATGGAAATCCGCAAAAAAGATACGTCTGCAATATTGCTTCATAAAGTTTTCTGGAGTTAACTTTATCTGATTTAGCACGTTTTAATAAAACAGGTAATTTGTCTGACTTATTTGCTGCAATGCAAGAAACGACCTTAACAAGATATATATTTTCTTTGCTTAACATATACTAAAATTTAATTTTTGAGCATTAATATAATTATTAGTTTTGTAAATTACTTAACTTAATTATTATAAAGTAGATTTAATATAATCGCTTATAGCACTTGAAGATTTTAGACAGGTACATATTAAAAAATTTCATACAGAATTTCTTTTTCGGGCTGTTCTGCTTTATAATTATTTTCATTCTGATTGATTTATTTGAAAATCTGGATAAATTTGTTGACAGACAGGTTCCGACCGGCATTATCATAAACTATTATTTAAATTTTGTTCCGGAAATAATAAAATTGCTTATTCCAGTTGCAACATTGCTTGCTTCCCTATTCACTATTTCCCGGTTTAATACATATTCTGAGTTTACCG
The DNA here is from genome assembly GCA_036262055.1 of Ignavibacteria bacterium. Lineage (NCBI taxonomy): Bacteria > Pseudomonadati > Ignavibacteriota > Ignavibacteria > Ignavibacteria bacterium. Next base: position 394,732 of record DATAJP010000003.1, on the reverse strand, counting down.
CGATGCAGTCAGGCGGAATGAGCTTAGCGCGTTACTTAACTCCCATAATCGGCTTTGGATTAATTTTAACCATATTCTCACTTTATTTTAACGGATGGATTGTCCCTGAGTCAAATAAAACAAAATTTGCTCTGGAAAGAACGTATTTGGGTAAAAATCAAATAAGAGCACAGGTTCAGAATTTATATTTACAGGACAATTTCAACCGCATAATAACACTCGGTGTATATAATGAAGCAGAAAATAAGGCGCAGAACGTTTCTGTTCAGGTTTTTAATGCAGATACACTTACTAACTTAAAGTATAGGTTAGATATATATGAGATGAAATGGGACAGTGTTAATTCAGACTGGAAAGGTAAAAATATTATATACCGCGAGTTTATTAATGATTCTACAGTTAGTTTAGAGGAATACAAAGAACGAAACATAAGCGATTTTCAACAGATTGGAAAAATCAATCTAACACCGGGTATAATAACTAAAAACCAGTTAAAGCCGGATGAACTAAGTATATCAGAGTACAGGCAGTTCATTGATAATCTTAAATCCAGCGGATTGGCAAGCGAGCGCGCCGAGGTTGATTATTATTCAAAGTTCTCCTTCCCTTTCGCAAGCTTGATTACGATACTGTTCGGTGCATCAATTTCGGTGAACCGCCGTCGCGGTGGCGCAGCACTGCAGTTCGGGATAAGTATATTGGTAAGTTTTATATATCTCGGCTTTGTAAAAATCTCTCAGGTTTTTGGTTATAACGGTGAGATGAGTCCGGTTTTGACAGCATGGTTTGCAAACATAATTTTTCTTGCAATTGCAGTTGTGAATTTTTTAAGGATGAGGATATGATTCTTTCTTGTCATTCTGAGGAGTGAAACGACGAAGAATCCCATTCGTGAAAGAAATGGGATCCTTCGCTACGCTCAGGATGACACATAAGTTTTTTAATTTATCTTCTCATCTTTTGGTTTTACCGGCACTTGAAAACCGAATGTCTGGTCGGGCGGTTGAACATTAGTCGAAATTTCTCCGAATTGCTTTTCATAATTCCCCACATTTTCTTTTAATGCCATTAAAAAAAGTTTTGCGTGCTGCGGAGTCATTATAATTCTTGCGTGAACTTTTGCTTTAGGTATTCCGGGAAATACTCTCGTGAAATCGAGTATAAATTCTGCCGGTGAATGTGAAATTATAGCAAGGTTTGAGTAAATGCCTTCTGCTTCTTTCTCTCCAAGCTCAATGTTTATCTGCTGCGGGTTCTGAACAGTTTTATCTTTGTTATCCATTTTGAAAAATATATGATTTAATAAATTTAATTAAATTAATATTATGAGTATTTTTATTGATTATCAAGCCACGAATAAGTTAATTGGCAAAAGATGGTGTCCTCTTGAGTATAGCGAAGGATCACATTTGGGATTCTTCGTCGTTTCACTCCTCAGAATGACACATTTAAATTAAAGAAAGGAAAAAACATAAATGAGTTTACTTGTTGTAGGAACTGTTGCATTTGATACAATCGAAACACCCTTCGGCAAAGCAGATATGGCGCTTGGCGGTTCAGGGACATACATATCCGTATCTGCAAGCTATTTTATTAATGACATTAATCTTATAAGCATTATAGGATATGACTTCCCTGAAAAGGAGCTCGAGTTTCTAAAATCGAAAGGCGTTGATATTACAGGCATAGAAAAAATTAAAGACATGAAAACTTTTTACTGGCATGGTAAATATCATTTTGACATGAACACACGCGATTCGCTTGCAACGGATTTGAACGTGCTTACTGTTTTTAATCCGAAGGTTCCTGAGAATTTTAAAAAACCAGATTACTTAGTTCTTGGCAACATTGACCCTACAATTCAACGGGCATTAATCGAGCAGGTTGAAAAACCAAAGCTTGTAATGTGCGACACGATGAACTTCTGGATTGAAAGCATGAAACCGCAGCTTCTCGAAACTTTAAAGTTAGTTGATATATTATTAATTAATGACAGTGAAGCAAGAGAACTAACCGGAGATTATAATCTTGTTACTGCTGCACGAAGCATAATGTCGATGGGTCCGAAAGTTGTTGTGATTAAAAAAGGAGAGAACGGCGCGTTGCTCTTTAAAGACAATTATGTTTTCTTTGCACCCGCCTTCCCTCTTGAAAAAGTTTTTGACCCGACCGGGGCAGGAGATACTTTTGCAGGCGGATTTATGGGATGGATTGCTAAAACAAATGATTACTCGGTTCAGAATATGAGATTGGCGATGATTTATGGCAGCGCAATGGCATCACTTGTTGTTGAAGAGTTTTCAGTTGATAATTTGCGTAACTTAACTGAAGAAAGAATTATGGCAAGATTCAGGGAATTTAAAAGCTTAACAGAATTTTAATTCCTAAATACCCAAGAATTGAAACAAATAAATCGGCTGATTTTAGCTTATTTTAGCTAAAAATTTATTGTTTTTATTATAAATAAATTCCTTAACTTCCGTTACCAAAAAATAAAGGAGGAAGTATGAAATTTGTTCACAAATTTTTGTTGCTTTCTTTTGTAATTTACCTGACTTCTTTTTACGGAAGCTGTGATAAAGACCCGGTCACACCTGTTGTTCCTACCGCGCCGCAAATAGGAACTTTAGAATCCAGCATTATTGATATTGAGGTAAATACAACAACAAATATTACATTCAGATATTCAATTGCAAGTGGAATTTCTCTTGTAGATTCTCTTGTAAAACTTAACAAAGTTGATAACTCAGGAAATCTTTCCACACAGTTAGGAATTTTGCAGGATAATGGAAACCTTGCGAACGGTGATGACATCGCAGGTGATGGGGTTTACAGTGGGATTTTTTCTATTGTTGAATCAGCGGTCGGTGTTTCAAGATATGCAGCATCGGCATCACTTATTGTTGAAGGTCAAACCGTTACAGGTATGTCAAAAATTGACACCATAACGGTTTATAATGCATTAAGCAATTCAACTGTCGGACAAGTAATGACTGTTCTCACTGCAGGTGAGAATCATTTTGTAACTGCACTTGCCGGAAATGTCGGAAATTATGCAAGCGCATTTAATTCGACTGCAACGTTTCTACAAACTCAATCAGGTGTTACATCAGTTGATGCAGGAAGCGGAAGCACAAGCATGGAAGTTACTTTCTCTTCAGGAGTGCATGGAACCTTAACTCTCTCACTTGCCAATGCAAACGGAACTGTTTTAACCAGAGGCGGTCAATTGGATGATGACCCGCTTAAGAAAAGAGCTAAGGGTCCGACCATACCGATTGAACGACAAACCAGAGGTGAAAATTTATTCGGACCTCAGAGAGAAGTCATTGAAAACATTGATAATCCAAACTTAGAACCGAATATTATCGGTAACAGAAATGTTCTTATATTTGCACCGTATGAAGCGGCATTTGCTCCTGCAAATGAGCGCAACACGATTATAAATAATCTCAATAATGCCGAATGCAGAGGATTCGAAGTTACTTCTCTCGTCAATCAGGAAGCAACTGTAAAATCCATAATGGATATTACCAAATATGGATTTGTAATTCTTGCAACTCACGGTGTTCAGGGAAGATGGTTTTATACTGCAGAAACTGTTGATACTGCATCGAATGATTACAAAACGATATATAAACCTTTGATTACAGCAGGTCGTCTTGGTATTGCAAACAATATCGTAATATCAAATACCGGCGGAGTCGTTACAAGAAAAAATGTATATGCAATTCATCATTCATTTATTTCATCAAGAACAGGAACATTCCCTAACAGCATTATTCTGAACAACTCTTGTGAAGGAACAATGAATCCTGATTTAAGTAATGCATTCAGAAACAAAGGTGCAAAGACTTATTATGGTTACAGCAAAGTTGTCAACAGCGCATTTTGCGTAACAATTGCAGATACAGTATCAAAGAGATTTGCACGCGGCTTAAATTCCGGACAGGCATTTATGGCTTCAACAGATCCTGTTGCTCCTAATGCAGTATTCCAGATGAACGGTGCAAACGATATGTCATTCTCATTAAAATTATTGAACGGAAATTTCGATGCAGGAACACTTGAAGGATTTACAAAAGAAGGTGACGGAAGAGTTATCACAAGATTAAACGTTGTAAATCCGACACAAGGTTCATTCATGGGAATCATCTCAACGGGATTGGGCTTTACTACTTCAAGCGGTTCGATTGCGCAATGCGTTAAGATTGAAGACAACCAATCCAACCTCACGCTCAAATGGAACTTCTTATCTGAGGAATTCTTAGAGTTCATTAATTCGCAGTTTCAGGATTTCTTCCAGATTAGTGTTACGAAGCCTGACGGTGTTGAAGTTATTTTATATAGAAAAACAATTGATGAAATTGCCGCAATGTTTGGAGCCACACAGCAAAATCCGGGAAGTCTTGTTCGCGTATCCCCCGGCATTGTTTTTGACCAGGGTGATGTTTATATGACAAACTGGCAGACATTAACTCTTAATGTTACTGCATTCAGAGGAATGATTATTAACATAAAATTCTCTGCAGGCGATGTCGGTGATAGTATTTATGACACAGCAATATTGCTCGATGAGATATTAATCAATTAACTTTATTTTAAACTGCCTGCTTAATTTAAGCAGGCAGTTTTTCATATTTAAATATTTTTATTATGTTTTATTTATTATTAATTTTGTTTTTTTCAGTGCAGTGCAACACATCTAAACAGCTTAATCAAAATGATAATGTGAAAATAAATTTATATGAATCCGGCAGGGTTACTGTTTATAACAAAAATTTTGACGATTTAAAACCATTCATTGATAATGTTTTTAAAAACACAGATGAAATATTAAGATTATATGCCGATGAGGAATATATTAACAACATCAAAAATAACTACAGCGCAATTGAAATAGAATTTTCGGAAGCAAAACCTTTTCAATCAAGTGCGACAGGTCTAATCAATTTAAAAAAAATTTTCATTCCACTCTCCGGTGATCTTGCCGGAAATCAGGACTCCCCTATTGTTACCTTAATAATCGGTGAAAACAGCGAATATATTTCATCACCATTTAGAGCAAATAATGCCTTAAATTCTTTAAATGAAATGGTTAGCTTTGTAAAAAAACCGTAACCTGCAAAAGCAAATTGTCGTATGAGTTTAGTAAGAACTGAAGGTATCGTACTTAAAACTTTTAAGTATAGTGATTCAAGTAAAATTGTTACAATTTTCAGCAAAGAAACCGGAAAGTTCAATGCTCTTGTGAAAGGAGCTCGAAATTTAAAATCGAAAACTTCGGGAATTTATAACCTGATAAATAAAATCGACGTTCATTTTAATAAAAAAGAAACACGGGACTTACAGGTAATTTCAAAAGCGGAGGTTTTAGACTCTTATAATAATCTTAAGAGCGATTTTGACAGTCTTAGCATAGGTTACAGAGTTATCGAGATTTTGAATTTGTCGTTAACGGAATATTATATTAATCAAAATTTGTATAACTTTACAAATGTTCTTTTAAATCAAATAAATAATACACAAAACTCAGGGAAATCATTTCTATTATATTTTCAGATTGGGTTTTTAGAGAAGATGGGCTTAAACTTTCTAAGTGTCAGTAATGTCAAAAGCTTATATGAAACTAATTTGGTTAGTGACGCATTTAATATTAAAATTGAAGATTTTGACCAAATCAGGGAATTTTATGGAAATGGTATGAGTTTTGAATCAAGTAACAGCAAGGAAAGTTTAACTGAACAACAGGTTGACAAGTTTATAAACGCTTTTGACACGATTATAAAGAACAATTTTTTATCAAACAGAAATTTCAGGACAAAACAAATTTTAAAAGATATAGCAAATTAATACTGCTTTTTAAAGCTAAATAAGTCTAATAAAGGAGACACAACATAATATGAAAAAGAAATCAATATTTGCGGGAGCTATTCTCTTGTTAATTGCTCTTTCTTTCGGAGCAATATTGATTGCTGCTTTAAGTAAAGGAAATTTGAAAGCAGGCAGCTCAGGAATAGAGTTTAAGACTACCCCACCTATAACAAATATAAATCCGAGCGTTACGGATATGAATAACGCATTTGTAGAAATTTCAAAAGCAGTAACACCTACAGTAGTGTATATTGAAGTAACCAACAAAGGAAAATCAAATAACAAAGGCGACCAGAAAGTACCGGAAGGATTTGAGTTTTTCTTTGGTCCTGACCAGGATTTTGGAGAGCAAATGCCTTCACAGGGTTCAGGTTCGGGTGTTATTATCAGTAATGACGGTTATATTATGACAAATAATCACGTTGTTGCAAATGCTTCCGAGCATGGAATAAGAGTCGTATTAACAGACAAAAGAGAGTTTGAAGCAAAGTTAATTGGAACAGATCCTAATACTGACGTTGCAGTAATCAAAATTGAAGGCAGCGGCTTCCCTACCGCAACAATCGGAAATTCAGATAATGTTCAGGTTGGACAATGGGTTTTGGCAGTCGGTAATCCGCTTGGTTTAAACAATACAGTTACATCAGGTATTGTTTCAGCATTAGGGAGAAATGTTCAGGTTAGCGGCGATGCATATTCAATTAATAATTTTATCCAGACTGATGCAGCTATTAATCCCGGTAACTCCGGTGGTGCTTTAGTTGATATTTCCGGTTCAGTTATCGGAATTAATGCAGCAATAAAATCTAACACAGGATATTTTCAGGGTTATGGTTTTGCTATTCCAATAAACTTAGCAAGAAACGTTGCAGATGAATTGATAAGAAGCGGAAAAATTACACGTGGATACATTGGTGTTCAGATTAAAGATGTTGATATGAAAGAAGCAAAAGGTTTAGGTCTTGACAAAGCAAGAGGTGTTTTAGTTCAGGGAGTTGTCAAAGGCGGAGCCGGTGAAGAAGCAGGTGTGCAAATCGGTGATATTATTTTGAAAGTTGATGGTCAGGAAGTAAATGCTTCCAATCAATTGCAGACTATCATCGGTCAAAAGAGACCCGGCGATGCAGTCAGCCTGGAAATTTTCAGAGATGGAAATACACTAAATAAATCTGTTACTTTGAAACCAAGAGCTGAGGATAATGATGCTCTTGCAAAGAATATGTCAAACGATAATAATCAAAGCGAAAGTTTTAATTCAAAAAGCTTTGAATCTATTGGTTTATCAGTATCAGATATGGCAGGTTCTATGTTGAAAAACATGGATATAAGCAAAGGTGTTTTGGTAACGAATGTTCAGATGATGTCAGAAGCTTATCAGCGTGGAATAAGAAAAGGATTTGTTATTCTACAAGCGGATAAACAAGATGTAAGTAGCGTGGAAGACTTGAATTCAATTTTAAATAATAAAAATAAAGGCGACGTTATAATTTTAAAAGTTATGACACCTGAAAAGGAAGTCAGAATTATAGCTTTAGGTCTCTAATAGTTGTAAATTATACAAAAATCCCTCATTTTAAATAATTTTGAGGGGTTTTTGTATTGTATCTTAAAAAGGGTTGTTTTTTTAATATTTAATTCTTAATTTTGCATTAGGAAAAGTATATTATGAAATTAGTTTATACAATTTTGATTGTTTTGGTGGTTCTTATTAGCGGCTCAAATGCAAAAGCCGGTAATAATAAGCACTTCTACAACGAAACGGATGGAATCGGCGCCGGATACGGAGACGATTTCAAACTTTATCAAAACTTCCCTAATCCTTTCAATCCTGTTACTAAAATTAATTATAAACTGAATGCTAACGGATTTGTATCCTTAGTTGTTTATAATCTTATCGGTCAGGAAGTGAAAGTATTGGTTAATGATTTTCAGGAAGCCGGAACATATGCTGTTACGTTCGACGGCTCTGAATTAACAACAGGGATTTATATCTATAAATTACAAATGAACGGTTATACGTCCGTAAGACGAATGACCTTAGTTAAGTAATTTCCCTATTTTTTACTTTTTATTAATCAGTAATCTTTAAATGAAAAAATTCATAAGCAGCAGTGTATTTATATTATTCTTAACGATAATATTTAGCAATTCCCTATCAGCACAGTCTTCCCTCATATTAGATGATTTTTCAAAGAAAGCACTTCCCGATTGGATTTGGGGCGGTGTTGATATGAAATATTCACATGCAGAAGATAATAAAGAAAATGGCTATGCTGAAATTTATTCAAACGATATAGTTAAACCTAATTCTTATATCGGAAAAATCGAGAAACAAAAAAAGTTTTTATTTACAGCAGGCAATTTTGTAAATCTTATGTTAAAAGGTGTTGAGAACAATTGTCTTGTAAAAGTTTCGCTCATTTATGATGTTGATAATGATAATGCATATGAAGAAGATGTTGATATTATGCTGATGGCAAAACCGATTTCTTTAAACTTTAAAGGATGGAAAGAAGTAAAATTTAAGCTTGACGAAGAAAGCTTTAAATTGATTTCAAAACATAAAGATGATTTTACCGTCACCGAAGAGCCGGCAATGTCAATAAGAATCGAATTTGAATCAGGTCCCGATTTCACACCTGCAAAATTTGAATCAGGAATTGCTTTAGTTTCTGAAATTACAAATACCGAGAATTTAATTTCAAGCGAAAGTTCTTCTCACAAAAATCCCGAGGAAACATATTTTAAAGCAAAAAATTACCCTAATCCATTCAATCCAAGTACGACAATCTCTTTTGTTTTGTCTCAATCTGATAATGTTTCATTAACAGTTTATGACAGAATAGGACGTGAAGTAAGTGTTTTAATGGACCAGCAATTAGGTGCGGGTGAACACACAATAGAGTTTAACGCTTCAGGACTTCCAAGCGGAATTTATTTTTACCGCATCAAAACTTCCGACAGAACGGAAGTCTTTAAAATGATGCTCGCGAAGTAAAGCCTGCGTGTCATTCTGAGCGAAGCGAAGAATCCCCATACAAATTGTTAACAATAAAAAAGCCCTGTTGATTTCTCAACAGGGCTTTTTTGTTATACTTTTATTAAGTGTCATTCCCGCGAAGGCGGGAATCCAAGCTAAAATTTTAATTGCAAGAATAATTTTTACAATAAAATTCTTAATAGAATTAAGCATAAAAAAACCTCATTGATTTCTCAATGAGGTTTTTGTTTTTATAAATTTGTTAAATATCTTACTTTATCAGCATCCCCGCCAAGGCGGGACTACTAATAAAATGATTAAATCATTTTATCAGCATCATTCGTTTCACATCAACGAATTCTTTTGATTCTAATCTATAGAAGTAAACTCCCGATGCAAGATTTGTTGCGTTGAAATCAACTGAGTAATATCCCGGTGATTTCATTTCGTTTACCAATTGCGCAATTAATCTTCCTGTTACATCATAAACTTTCATAGTTACAAATCCTTGCTTTGGAATTGCAAAGTTTATTTTTGTTACAGGATTAAACGGATTCGGGAAATTCTGTTTTAATTCATAAACCGTAGGGATAGCATTCGGATCTTCGATATTGGTCGGTGTAATTTGGTCAACATAATCAAGACCTGCATTGATCCATCTTCTTTGAGGTGAGCCGCTTGCACCGCCGACTGCATTTTTAAGAGATTCAAAATCAACTGCAAAAGTAGCAACGTTAAAGTTGTTTGCCATTCTTCCCACGCCACTGTAATTACCGGCTACTCTTGTAAATGCATATAAATATGATAAACTCGGAACAGTTGACTTAGCAAGAACGTCAGGCCATGGACCTGAAGTGCTGTCTTTTAATCCTGCGTTTACTCTATCACCTATTAATCCCTCTGGACCTGTGCTTCCTGTCGGTCTGTCAGAAACAAAAGTAAAACCAAGAGTATTATTAGCAAAATCGGCATCAAGATAAGTTGAGCCCGTTCTTCCCCAGTGATAACCGACGTCTTCAGCAAAGATAATGAGTTTTGATTTTGTTGCAATTGATGTTCCGCCTGAAGCAAGATACGCTTTAATTGAATCTTTCATTCTGTTCGAAGCAACCGACGTTCCTTCACCGAGAAGAATGACTTTCTTGTAACCCCTTAGTGAAATTCCGTTTGTTGAAGTATTTCCTGCGCGGTTAAATAAATCATAAGTAACATTTCTTGAGTTAAGTCCCGCAATGATTGAGTCTTTTGAGATTCTGCAATTAGCGACAGTTGAATCGTATAAAACTATTACATCACCTTTTGCCTGTCTCTTTAGTGTTAAATTAAATGTTTGGTTTGATGCAGCTGAATCTGTCGGTCTGTATCCGTAAACTCTCCACTGACCAACCAATGAATCACCAGGATTTAATCCAATTCCCCCGAGTATTGCATCAAGAGATGAATTAACAACAGAAACAGAGGTATCAAAACCATTATTTCCGGGTGTCATACTCAGAGTAACAGGACCTGAGAAATTCGGTGAATCAAACATCCATTTGTATGAAATTCCTTCGCTTGACCTGCTCCATTTGAACTCAACGTTAGAAGTATTAAATACAGATGTTACAATAGTCGTATTTGTTGCGGGTGATATTAAATTAACAGGTGTATTTACAGGAGTTCCTCGTCTTAAAGTTATAGATCTCGGACCATTTGTTGCTTTCATTGAATCACTTCCTGTAGGTCTGAAAGCCCATACATCCCATTGCCCTACTAACTGTCCGCCTTGAGCTACTCCAAGACCTGCAAGAATTGCATCAAGCTGTCCTGAAGTAACAGTAAGCACATTAGAACTGCCGCTTAGAGTAATTTGCCTGTTTGTTGCATTAGGTGAACCAAAAATCCATTTATATGACGCACCTGTTGCTGAAGTATCCCAATTGAAAGTATATACTGTGGGTGAACCGGGTAATGAAGTTAAAGTAATTCCTGCGGCTGGGCTTTGCAAGTTATAGGAATTTAAAGGATAATTAGCTATTCTTCTAAAGGCAGCCATTAAGTCAATTACGCCTCTTCCATAAGTATTATCTTCACCTGCAGTTCCTAAATCACGTGCAGTTGTAAATAATATGGCTTTTATTTGTTTTCCGGTCATATTAGGTGCAACCTGTCTTAACAAAGCAATTGCGCCTGCAACGTGAGGTGAAGCCATTGATGTACCTGAATTATTTCCATACGTATTTCCCGGTAAAGTTGAACGGACGTTTGTTCCGGGAGCAACTACTTCAGGTTTAATTAAAAGAGTACCTGTTCCACCGCATGTTGATGGACCACGGCTTGAGCTATTACTTATAGGCAATCCCACGTTGTTTCCGTCAACATTACCGACTGACATAGTGCTAACAGAGTCAAGATTTAAGTTTTTTGGAGGAGTAATTGTCGATGCTCCCGGTCCTGAGTTACCTGCTGAGAATACAACACCTATACCTGCAGCTTCAATAGCTGTTAGTGTAAGAGCATATATTCCCGAAGTATTACATTGAACGCTTCCTGCCTGGCTTGGATCCTGCCATGAACAGCTTATTGCATCCGGCATATCGTTATTGGTTCCGGCATTGCTGTCAGGATTCATAGCCCATTGATATGCTGCAATATTCATTGTAGGATATGAAGCTCCCGGACAATCAGTAACACCCGCTGACATCCACCGTGCATCAGGAGCAACACCAACGGTGTCGTTCGCACCTCTACCGGTCATAATACCCATTGTATGTGTTCCATGGCTTCCGCAGTCAAAAGGAAAAGTAGATGATGGTGCAATCGGGTCAAACCATGCTTGCCACCAGGGGCGGCCGTTATTTCCCCACCATCTTGAGCTTAAAGCAACGTGATTTCCGTCAACACCCGTGTCAATGTGCATAACGGTTCTTCCAACACCCGTATAACCCATCATCCATAATGAATCTGCTTTAATGGCTCTTAAACCGTTTTCAACCGATTCGGCATCTCTCGAAACATTTGTATAGTCACCAACCGGCATATCCATTAAGCTTTTCTCATCATAATCCATTATTGCAACATCATTTCTTTGTGACAAGGCAAGAAGCACGTCGGGAGTAGCATCAACATATATCATGTTAGTAATCCAGAACGGTATATATTCACGCACTTTACCGGCACTCATCTGTGACTGAACGTAAGTAAGTATCGGTCCTTGTGTTGAGTTAGCTTTGTTCTGAAGAGTCGTAATAACTATTCTTGCCCGTTCTTTTAAATCCACATTCATTGCATAAAGCTGTGCATCAAGTGTATAAATGTCAACATGGTCTCTTAACAAGACCATAGTCCTTGTATATTCCAAAGGATTCAAGGACTGCATTCTTTGTCTTAATCTTTCAGTAACCTCTGCCTGAGCGAATAAATTACTTGAGATTAAAACAAATGTTAAAAGTAATAAAAGTTTTTTCATAAGTTTTTAAAAAATATTTTGAGGTTAAGAAAATAAACAATTAAGTTTAACATTATTAAAAAAAATTACAAGGTAATTATTCTCAATATATGATAAAAAACCCTGCAAATACAGGGTTTTATTTATAAAATTGCAGTATGTTTTGCCGTTTATGCTGAATAATTTTATCAATAATAAAACGGCAGAATAACAATGCCTGCCGGGAAAGACGACATCTCAAGACGTCTTGATTCAACCATTAAATCCGACATTCTTATTATTCTCGATACTCCAGGTTTATTGCTTCCGATTGTAGGATGATGACCGTCAAAACCGGCAAGAGTTTCGCATGCAATAATAGCGTACTGCCCGTCAACCGTAAAATCAACCCCGTGAGGCTGCACACCTACACTGTCGATTGTTTTAATTACAGAATATGAGCTTCCGTCAATCACGGAAACACTATTCGAGTTTCTGTTGCAGACAAAAATATATTGATTGTTTCTCGAAAACTTCATCAATAACGGGTTATCGCCTACCTGTATTCTTGAGGTCGGGCTGTATGGCGTCATGTCGCTTGTATTAAAAACTCTAACTGCATCATCTGCTGTGCAGCTTACAAACAGTTTTGAGTTGTCGCTCGAGAGAATTATCTGGTATGGTTTATATAAACCCGAACCATTGCCGTTTGGAGGAACGCCAGGTCCAACAGGAACAGACGCTACAATCTCAAAAGTTGATAAGTCAATTTTAAAAATATATTCTCCGATATTGGCAGCAACGTAAAGAAACTGACCGTCCGTTGATGCTGCCATTCCGTGCGGCGCTTTCATCTTTTGGTCTGAAACAGTATCTAAGACCTGCAGTGTATTTGCATTAAATTTTTTAACGCATCGTTCCAATCCTCCGGAATCAAAATTACTTACAAATCCTGATTGATTATCGGTCGAAATAACTAAATGAGCGGGATTTAATCCAACAGCTTGACGCCCGACCTGCTGATATGTATAAGCATCATATTTTTCAATGTAACCTTCCTGTATTAAGCTCACAAAAATGTATCTGTTTTGCTGGTCAGAAGTCACATAATGCGGAGCATCAAGTATCTGCTGTCTTCCCCCAACAGGAAAAATTCTTGTAACAAGACGGCTGGTTGTGTTAACCACAGCAATATTATCAGATGCCTGGTTTGTTATGAAACAAGGATTGGATATGGAGCTAAATGCTATGTTACCGTTTTTATCGGGCGCACCGGCATTCATCCAGTTCATTAACATTTGAATTTTATTCGGGTCATCCATTTTATGAATGGTGGGAAGTACTTCTACAACAGGTGAAACGTTTGTGTCACTGTTGACAACTGCAGTGATATGCGACCAGAATCCGTTATAAGGAATTATCATTGTTCCCTGGTCTGAACCGTTCATTGCTTTCTGCCAATTAATTAAATCCAAACCTCCTGCATGTGATTCTGAATTGTGACATGAAACACTTGCGCAGGTGTTGTTTGTGCTGTTATATGGCGTAGAAAAAAGCTGAGCAATGCTGTCAGGAAACGTTGATGTTTCGCCCGGAGTTATAAAATCCTGCTCGCAGGAAGACAGATGAGTAATTAATACTAAACAAATAAGTATGCATGTAAGAGGTAAAAAGAAAGAAGTGAAACGTGAAACGTGAGACGTTAAATAATTTGATTTTTCAGAGGAAACACTTCTCACCTCTGACGTTTGACCTTTCACATTTTTATCTTTTAAGTATTTCGATATTTTTTTCAAAAGATTTGATTTCATTTATGAATTTTTCGTTAAGTTTTTCGGGAGTGTTATTTGAAGGGTTAAGATTTACAAGGATGCCGCTTCCAGTGCAGTTTACTTCCTTATTCTTATCATTCTCGATAAGCTGATGAAAGCAAAAGCTGGAATTTTTTATCCATGCAATTCTGGTATATATATTTACTACGTCATCTAAGATTATCGGGACGTGATAGTTGATTGTGTTATTTACAACCACAACTTTTAAGCCATCGGTGAAAATTCCGTTTGGCTGAAGTACATATCCGAACTGTCTGCGGTATTCAATTCTGCCTGTTTCGAAGTATTCAAGATAAACTGCGTTGTGAACAATCCCCTGTGAGTCTACTTCATACTGTCTCGCCCGAACCTGATAAGAATGTTTAAAATCAGAAATATTCATTAGGGGATTAACTTCAATTCCTTTGCTTTTGTAATTACATAATCATGATTTTTACAATTCTCAAGAAAATCATAATTATTTTTTAATTGTTTTAATACTCCAATGGATTTACTTTTAGTTCCCCATATAGAGATTAATACTGTAGGAATAAAATACAAATCAAAGGCTCCTGATTCATTTTGTGTTATGCCAATTACAACGTCAGATGTATCAGGAGATTGAATATAAGTTTTTACATCAGATTTATAAGTTCTATCGACACCACCTCTAGTTCCTCCTGTAAAACTTACAGATTTTTTCGAAGTTTTAACTTGTGCTCTGGTAATATCTTCGCCACCAGAATCTAGTTTTCTAACTATAATTATATCATAGGGTGATAGAGGAAGTGCTACTAATGAAACATTTTTATATTTTTTCATTAATATTCCAGCAACAATATGTTCATTAGCAAATCCTTCAATTGAAGCTTGCCTTCCTATTTCTCCTGAATCTTGGATTACAGGCAATTCGTCATCAATCATAATTTATTAGTATAAAAGTTACTTTCTTAGAACAATAACCCAATCTGTGTTTATCCTTTCCCCTCGAGGTACTTTAATAAAATGTTTTATAATTTCAGAACCAAAATAATTTTCAACTTTAAAGCCAACATCATTCGCTATCTCCATTAAATATTTCCAACTTTCAAAGACCTCACCTCTAATTTTATTATTTCCAATGACTATTACATATCTTCCATTTTTCTTTAATACTCTCTGTGTTTCAACTAAATTCTTTTTCATATCAAATAAGAATTTGTATGCAATATATGCTCTTCGTGGATCTTTTTTAAATATTAATTTAATTTTTTCATCTGCTATCGGAATACCAATTAAATTTAAATCCTTGTATTGGGTGACTTTTACCACTTCCGTACCTATATGGTTTTGTTTATGTGTACTTAATGAACCATTGGCTAATCCTAACCAGTACATTTCAAGTTGGTGTGTTCTTGGATAATCAACAGCATTTACATATGGTGGTGATGTTACAGCTAAATGGAATGTATTGTTATCATAATTTAAACATCTTGCATCACTATGGTTTGGAAAATCTGCATAAGTATTATTAGGAAATAAATTTGTAAATTCATTAATATATATATTATTAATTAATAAATTTTCAGCAAATTTTGTTAATGCCATAGAGGGATAAACTTGTTTATTTAACTTTTTCCTTATGACTGTTCGCGTACAGTTATCATCAGCATTTGATACACTTCTAATAATAGATGACATTGTAATTAGTAAAAAATTTTTAATATCATTCGACGTTTTTAATTCATCAATAATTTTTTTAATGAAAGTTAATTCCAATAATATTTCTTTTTTAAACCAATTGTCTCTGTATGGAAAAATGGGTATATTTTTTTCATTAATTTTGTTTGGATTGTATAAAACAATTTTCTTTAAAACTTCATCAATTGTTGCTTTTAATTCATCCGAATTTAATGGGGTTGTCTTAACTTTAGATAATAATTGTGCAAATGGATCAATATCAATTCCAACAGTATACCGATTCAACAAAAGCGCTTCTATATTTGTTGTCGCACTACCTGAGAATGGATCTAATACATTATCATATTCATTACTATATTTTTTTATTATCCATCTTGGTAATTCAGGGAAAAATTTTGCTGGATATCTATGAATGCCATGTGAAAATCTTGTTTGATGATAACTTATAAATAAAAATCTTTGTCCAGATTCGGGTTGTAAATCAATGGGTATATCACCATCTACTCTTATCAAAGTTTCACCAAAATTATTAGTTATTTCTTTTATATTAGAAAAATCTGTGATAGTTGAAAGTTGTATACTATTTCTTTTACTAACTTTCTTTTTTTCAATTTTACGTTTGATTTCAGGTAAGGAAATTGGATAATAAACAGAAAGTGGTTGAGATAAATTCAAATTTTTATTTTAATTCTTTCAAATTACAAAACAAACCTTAAGAAATAAAGGTAAACATTAAATATAAATTTTCATAAGTAAGAGCATTTTTCCTCAATTTTTTCTCATTTTAAAATGCGTTATCTTATATGATATGGCAAAAAGAACAAGAAAAATAGGTATTATAGGGTTTCCGATGGATTTGGGAGCCGACAGACGCGGCGTGGATATGGGTCCTTCTGCAATTCGATATGCAGGGCTTGAGCGTAAGCTTGAAGCGCTCGGGTATAATGTAACAGACTTCGGTGACATCGATGTTGAGATTGCGGAAACACAAAAAGTAAGAAATGCTAAGTTAAAGTATCACGCCGAAATTATAAAGACTTCAAAATTACTTGCGAAGAAAACAGAATCGATTTTAAACCGTAAATACTCCCCTCTTATTCTCGGAGGTGACCACGCTACAGCAATCGGAAGCATTGCGGGAATTTCATCTTATTGCCGTGAAAATAATAAAACTCTTGGTGTAATCTGGATTGATGCTCATACCGATATGAATACACCTGAAACAACTCCATCAGGAAACATTCACGGAATGCCACTTGCGATTTCACTCGGGTTGGGTGATAAAAAACTTGTGCGTCTCGGAGGATTTTCTCCGAAGCTGGACATTGAAAATATTGCGCTTATCGGAATAAGAGACGTTGATTATCTTGAATCGAGAACAATAAAGAAATTGAAACCGCAGGTTTATACGATGACGGATATCGATAAGCTCGGAATGCCTCATATTATTTCAAAAGTTCTCAATGATTTTAAAGGCAGAGTTGATTTTCTTCATGTGAGCTTTGACATTGATGGGATAGACCCGGATATTGCAGAAGGAGTAGGAACACCTGTTCCCGGCGGGCTTACTTACCGTGAGTCGCAATTATTAATGGAAATGATTGCAGAAAGCGGACAGCTTTCATCGCTTGAAATGTTGGAGGTAAATCCAATACTCGACATAAAAAACCGCACAGCAGTTCTTGCAACGGAGCTGATTGCTTCAGCATTTGGTAAGAATACTTTGTTTGAATAAGGTTTTGGATTAGTAGAAATTTAAGATATGTCATTCCCGCGGGGGTACACTTTGGGTCACGAGTGAATCCCAGTAGCGACAGACAGGAATGTCTGTCGTACCCGATTTCATTTGTTGTCAGGAATTACTTCCTGACAATTTTCGTCAGGTCATAAGACCTGACGACACAAGATTCCCGCCTTCGCGGGAATGACAAAAAATAAATTTAACTAACCTTAGCTCTTAACTTATCGAGCTTATCCAATGCCTCTTCCCTCTTTTCTTTCTCACGTTCAACAACTTCAGAAGAAGCTTTCGTTATAAATCCTTTGTTGTTAAGTTTCTTGTTAAGAGTATCGACATATTTCTCGAGATTTTCGATTTCTTTGTTTATCTTTTCGTTCACTTTCGCAAAATCAACAAGTCCTTCAAGCATTAAATATACTTCAACATTGTTTAACACGGCACTCACAGAATTCTTAGGAGCTTCTTCATCTTCGCTGATGATTTCAAGATTTGAAACAAAACATAATTGCTTTACATAATCATCAAAGTCATCAATCATTTTTAAAGTATCTTTATCGGAAGTTTTGAAAATAACATGACAGGGCGCTGTAAGCGCAATATTGTTTTCTGCTTTTAGATTCCTGATTGAGCCTACAATCTCTTTAAGAGATTCAAATTCATTTTCAATCTCAGCATCAATTAAGTCTGCATCTATCTCAGGGAAATCCTGAACTGAAATACTTGTGTTTGTCTCATTAGGATTCAAATGATGCCACATTTCCTCGGTAACAAACGGTGTTACCGGATGCAGGCTTTTTAAAATATTAACATACATCTCAATTGCATCATCAATAATTTTTCCTGCTGATTCTTTATTATTGCTGATTTTTATTTTCAAAAATTCGATATACCAGTCACAGAAGTCAGACCATATAAACGAATATAAATTTTTTGTATAATCATTCAAACGATAACTTGTCAGATGATATTCAATACTTCTCAGCGTAGAATTAAATCTGCTTTTAATCCATTTATCGGATAAATCATCTTTATAATCTTTACTGGCGTATTCTGTCGAGCTTTCAATCTGTTCCTTGTTCATCATCAGATATCTGCCGGCATTCCAGATTTTTGTAATAAAGTTTCTGCCGATTTCAGTTTTTTGCTCATCGAACAAAACATCATTTCCAAGCGGCGCAAGATAAACAAGCGTAAAGCGCAAAGCATCTGTTCCGTATTTTTCCATTATGTCGAGCGGTTCAGGAGAATTGCCGAGTGACTTCGACATCTTCCTTCCCTTTTCATCGCGAATGATGGAAGTAAAATAAACATCAGTGAAAGGAATCTCATGCATGTACTCAAGTCCCGACATAATCATTCTTGCAACCCAGAGATAAATTATATCAGGTCCTGTTACAAGCAAGTCTGTCGGGTAATAATAATTTAAATCTTCGTTGTAATTGTCTTTCTCTGAATCTTCCCATCCGAAAACACTGAACGGCCAGATCCATGAAGAGAACCAGGTATCGAGAACATCCTCGTCTTGAGTCCAGTTTTCAATATCCTTGGGCGGTTCAACTTCGCAATATATTTCATCTGTATGCTTATGATACCAGACAGGAATCTGATGTCCCCACCAAAGCTGGCGTGATATGCACCAATCACGGACATTTTTCATCCAGTGCATATAAGTCTTAAACCATTTCTCGGGATAAAATTTTATCTGTTCGTTTTCAACAACGGTAATTGCCGGCTCTGCAAGTTTTTTCATCGATACAAACCATTGGTCAGAAAGATACGGCTCTACCTGAACACCTGAACGTTCCGTAAATGAAACATTATGAACGTAATCATCTTCTTTTTCAAGCAAGCTTAGTTCTTTTAAACGCTCGACAACTTCTTTTCGTGCAGTCGGAACATCGAGACCTTTGAACTCAAGTCCGTATTCATTAAGCTTTGCATCGGGAGTAAGGACGTTTATGATTTCAAGGTTATGGCGTAAACCGATTTCAAAATCATTAACATCGTGAGCCGGAGTTATTTTTAATGAACCTGTTCCGAATTCCACATCGACATAATCATCGGCAATAACAGGAATTTCTTTATTCACAATCGGAAGAATTACATTTTTGCCGATATATTCTTTATAACGTTCATCTTTTGGATTTACAGCAACTGCAACATCACCGAACATTGTTTCAGGACGTGCCGTGGCAATTGTTATGAACTCCTGAGTGCCTGCAAGAGGATAACGAACATAATAAAGCTTATCCTGCTGTTCTTTAAAGTAAATTTCATCATCACTTACTGCGGTTATAGTTTTTGGATCCCAATTGATAATGCGTTTGCCTTTATATATCAAACCTTTCTTAAATAAGTCAACGAATACCGATCGCACAGCTTTTGAAAGACCATCATCCATCGTGAAGCGTTCTTTTGACCAGTCAAGGGACGCACCAAGCTTGCGAAGCTGTTTTAAAATATGTCCGCCTTTTTCTTCCTTCCATTGCCAGGTTATTTTTATGAACTCTTCCCTGCCAATATCGTATTTCGACTTTCCCTGCTTTGCAAGCTCTTTCTCGATTACGATTTGCGTGCCAATGCCCGCGTGGTCAGTGCCGGGAACCCAGCAAACTTCAAAGCCGGACATTCTTTTCCAGCGGCAATAAATATCCTGAATTGTATTATTTAAAATATGTCCGATGTGCAGAACACCCGTGATATTTGGCGGAGGTATAACAATAGTAAATTTTGGTTTAGAAAGATTTGGTGTTGAATAGTAAAACTTATGTTCTTCCCAGAAATCTATCCATTTTTTTTCAGACGATATGTAATCGTAATTTTTAGGAATTTCCATTCGTAACAAACAAATTTTGATTTTTAATTAACAACTCATTCGCAAGGTTAAGATAAGCAACCGCACCTTCTGAATTTATATTGTATAAACATAACGGTTTGCCATAAAATGTTGCTTCATTTAATAAATCCGATGTCGGAATATATGTCTCAAGCATATAATTATTATATCTCTGCTTAAGTTCGTGTTCTGAAAGCTCCGCTACCTTTGATTTTTCATGCATTGTAATTAAAATTCCCTCAACATCAATGCCCGGATTGCAAACATCTTTTATCCATTGCAAAAATTCAAATAGCTTATCAAGAGCATCAAGAGACAAATGTCCGGCTTTGAGCGGAATTAAAACCGAATCCGATGCAGTCAAAGCATTTGTCGTAAAACCACGCAATATCGGTGGACAGTCAATTATTATAAGGTCATAGTTATTCTTAATGTCTTTGAGTGAATTTTTTAAAATGACACGGTTATCCGACATCTTTGAAATTTTCTCATCGGAAATCATAGAGTTAACATTTGACGGAACATAATCAAGATACTCAAGTTCGGTTTTATGAATTGCAAACGATAATGACTTGGCAAATGAAAATATATCGGCAATTCCTGCTTTGATTTTATCGGCGGTAAAGCCCAACGCAAGTGCCGATGAACCATACGGGTCAACATCAATTAAAAGCGTCTTCTTTTCGGCAACGGCAAGCGAAGCTGCAAGATTTACCGCAGTTGTTGTTTTACCGACTCCCCCTTTAGGGATGCATATTGAAATAACTTTACCCAATTATTTTACGTTTACCTCTAATGAAACTAAATCCGATAAATAAGCTTTCAGCTTATCGCCCGAGTTAAGTTTTGAGATTCCTTCAGGTGTTCCCGTGAAAATTAAATCACCTTTTGATAAATAGAAAATATTTGAAAGATAGCTTACTAAATAGTTGATTTTAAAAATCATTAAATTGGAATTAGTAAACTGTTTTCTATTGCCGTTTATATCCAACCCAAATTCGATATTCTGAATATCTTTGATATTTTCTTTCAAAACAATATCCGATACAGGCGCTGATGTATAAAAACCTTTTGCAACCGTCCACGGCAGACCTTTTTCCTTTGCAGTTGCCTGCAAGTCTCGAAGAGTCAAATCCATACCAATTGCGTATCCGAGAATATGCTTCTCTGCATCTGCTTCAGGAATTTTATATCCGTCTTTTCCGATAACCACGACAATCTCAACTTCATTCTGCATATTCTCTGACATTTGCTTGCCGTTGATTTCAGGTATTGAAACAGTCTCACCATAATTCAGCAAAGCTGTATTCGGTTTGCAAAATACAACCGGAGTTTTGGGCACTTCGGGATTTGCAAATTCTTTTATATGGTCGAGATAATTCTTGCCGATGCAATAAATATTATTGACCTGAATTCTCTCTCCCAACCCCTGTATGTTCAAAAATTTTTGCATTATAAACTTGAATAAGTAATTTTGTTATTGTTAATCACACAAAACGGTCTGCAAGTTACATTAAAACCATCAAACGGAGTATTCTTTGACTTCGATAAAAATTTACTTTTATCAATTTTCCATTTTCTATTAGTGTCCAAAATAGTCAAATTGGCTTTTACGCCTTCCTGCATTTTTATAGGGTTCAGTTTCATAATCTTTCGAGGATTAATCGATAATCTGTAAATCATTTCTTTGAATGAAATAATTTTTTTCTGAACAAGATATGTATATGTTAGCCCTATGCATGTTTCAAGTCCGACAATTCCAAACGGAGCCTTATTTAATCCCATTGCTTTTTCTTTTGCAGAGTGTGGAGCATGGTCTGTGCATATAACATCAATCGTTCCATCTCTCAATCCCTCCAATATCGCTTCAACATCATTTTTTGTTCTTAATGGTGGATTCATTTTTGCATTCGTTCCGTATTTCATTAAAGAATTATCCGTCAGAATAAAATGATGAGGGCAAACTTCAGTAGTAGCATTTATTCCTTTCCACTTTGCATTTCGTATCATATCAACACTGTCAGCACACGAAACATGTTGAACATGATAGCGCGCATTTTTAACAAACTTACAAATCTCAACATCTCTTGCAATAATTACAGTTTCGCTGATTGAAGGAATTCCCTTTAAGCCGAGTTTTCTTGAAACACGACCTTCATTGATAACTCCGTGATTTGAAAGCTGCATATCTTCAGCATGCTGAATGATAATCGAGCCAAGTTTTGCCGTCTCTTCAAACGCTCTCCGCATCAGTTGTGGATTCTCAACAGGAGAACCATCATCGGTGAACCATTTCGCTCCTGCTTTATGTAAAGCAGGAATATCAGCAAGTTCCTGTCCCTGACGATGTTTAGATATACATGCTGTATATTCAACGTCGAGCAATGAATCTTCAGACTTTTTTCTTAACTGTTTTATCAGTTTCGGATTATCAAGAGGAGGATTAGTATTCGGCATGCAAAGCACACCCGTAAAACCTCCGCTCATTGCAGCATTTGAACCGGTTTCCAAATCTTCTTTATGTTCCTGTCCCGGTATTCTGAAATGTACATGCATATCAAAAAATCCCGGCACACAGGTTAAATTACCTGCTTCAACAATCTCAATATCTTTAGGTATTTCTTTTACTTTCCCGATTTTTTCAATAATACCATTAACGATTAATAAATCGGTTTTGGTATTAATGCCATCTTCAGGCGAAACAATTTTTATATTTTTAAATAAGATATTCATATATGGACAGGCAAAAATGTCTATCCTATTAATAAATTTATTTTGTCATTAAAGTAAAAAGTGCAAGCTTTATTGCTAAACCGTTTGTAACTTGTTCAAAAAATTTTGTATTTGGTAAATCTAAAACATCTTCTTCGACTTCAACTCCCGTGTTCCAAGGTCCGGGATGTAAAAGCAAAATGTTTTTATTTTGTTCGACTCGTTTTTTATTCAAGCCATAAAGTTTTTTATAATCATCCAGAGACTTAATCATCTCACCTGCACCGCGTTCATTCTGGATTCTCAGCATTATTAAAACATCATTTTCTTTAATTGCATCATCAAAGTTATCATAAACATTTAGCTTTAAATCTTTTGGTAGAAAATAGTCAGGTGCACACACTGATACTTTTGCTGCGTAATTTTGCAGTCCGTATATATTCGACATTGCAACTCTACTATGAGAAATATCACCAACAATGCAAACTTTTAAATCTTTTAAATCCTTAAAATTTTCTTTTATTGTAAATATGTCAAGCAAGCCCTGTGTTGGGTGTTCATTTGTGCCGTCCCCCGCATTCATAATTTGCGAAGTCGTGTGCTTAATCAAAAATTCAGGAAAGTTTATTTCAGTGCTTCTTGATACAATAAAATCAAATCTCATTGCTTCAAGATTTCGCACGGTATCAAGAATCGATTCTCCTTTTGAAAGCGATGAGACATCAGCATTAAAGTTCACAACTTTCATATTCAAAAGCTTCTCTGCGAGCTCAAATGAAACTCTTGTCCTTGTAGAGTTTTCAAAGAACAAATTCAGGACCGTAAAATTTTTTAAATCGGGATAAGATTTATCGCGGACTAATATTTTTTTCTTATACTCGGCAGTTAAAGAAAAAATATTTTCCATTACATCTTTGTTTAAGTCTTTTAATCCTGTAAGATGTTTTGGAAAATTCATTTTGATTAAAATTAATTTACATTCCGATTAAGAAGTTCCAGAGTATGTAATCAAGTATAAGAATTACTGCCGCACAGATAACAAACGATTTAATCGTTGAAAGACCAACT
The DNA here is from genome assembly GCA_036262055.1 of Ignavibacteria bacterium. NCBI lineage: Bacteria > Pseudomonadati > Ignavibacteriota > Ignavibacteria > Ignavibacteria bacterium. Next base: position 370,624 of record DATAJP010000003.1, on the reverse strand, counting down.
CCTTGAGCGCCGCCGCGTGTTTGAAATCCGACAAAACATCCTATTGATGAAATTGCAGAGCCGAAGAAAACGGATTTAACCATAGCAGCCCCGACATCTTTCAGTTCAAAAGCGTTTTTAAAATTAGTTATGAAAGCATCTGAAGATACATCGAGAAATCCGACTGCAACCAGATAAGAACCAAATTCAGCTACTGATATACAATAAATTACAAGTACCGGAAGCATTAAAGTTGTCGCGACTATTCTTGGCATAGCAAGATATCTGATAGGATTTATAGCCATTGATTCCAATGCATCGATTTGTTCGGTAACTTTCATGGTTCCAAGTTCCGCTGCAATGGAGGCTCCAATTCTTCCTGCAAGAACAATTGCAGCAAGCACAGGACCAAGCTCGATGATAATTGCTTTGGTAGTTGCCGAACCGAGATATGAAAGCGGTAATATTCCCTTAATCTGATAAGCAGCCTGCCAGCAGGCTACTGCGCCTGTAAATATACCTATGATAAAAATAAGCGCTAATGAATTCACGCCGACGTGAACCATCTGGACAATGATAAGCTTTCTGTCTCTCAAGATTCTCGGAAAGCTCTTGAACAGTCCTTTCATTAAAAGCCCAAACTGCCCGAGGTCAATAACGAAGTTAGTTAATTTTCTCTGAAGGAATAACATTAAACTTTTTGTATTTTAACTTGTAATAATCTGTTGCCGGATTTTTTTGTAATTGTAAACGAAAGTCCTTTGTAGTCTATTCTTTCGTAAATATCCGGAATATGTCCCGTTACTGTCTGCAAAAACCCGCTAAGGGTATGATATTCATCATCATTTTCAGGAATATCCGTTCTGAACCTGCTGTTAAATTCCCTAATTGTTATGTTAGGATTAACATAAAACAGTCCGCGTTTGTCCCGCTGAACTTTGTCGGTCTCAACATCATATTCATCTTCAATTTCACCGACGATTTCTTCAATAATATCCTCAATGGTTATTAATCCTTCAACTCCGCCATGTTCATTCACGACTATTGCAAGGTGAATTCTTTTTTTCTGAAGTTCCTTAAGAAGCTCACCTATGAGTTTATTTCCGGGAACAAAATGAGCAGGTCTTAAAATATCCTGAAGTAAAATAATTTCTTTATGCTCCGCAGCACTGATTAAATCCTTTGAATAAATTATACCGATAATGTTGTCAACGTTATCTTTATAAACGGGAATTCTTGAATAACCATCTTCGATTACGTGCTGAATAATCACATCACGAGGGTCATCTATGTTAATCGCCATCATAAGATTACGCGGCACCATTATTTCTTCGGCAGTCTTATCATTAAACTCAAAAATCTTTTCAATTAACTGATGCTCCGTTGAATCAATTACACCTGTTTTTCTTCCCTCGGAAATTAAATATCTTATTTCTTCTTCAGAGTGAATCTGTTCAGCTTTAGATAAAGGGTTTATCCCTATTAATCGAAGCAAGACATTCGCGCTTTTATTAAGAACCCAGATAAATGGTTTAAAAATGCTATAGAATAACCTCAGTGGAACAGCAAACCAAAGAGTTATATTAATATAATTCTTTATAGCGATTGCTTTTGGTGCAAGCTCGCCTATGGTAATCGTAAAATAGGTTATAATGGCTAACCCAACTATGACGGAGAGTGTATTATTTAACGAACCTTCAACGCCAATCATTGTAAAAAACGGTCCAAGTGCATTCACAAAAATATCCTCGCCAAGCCATCCGAGAAGCAGATTGACAATGGTAATTCCTAATTGTGTAGCGGAAATATACCTGTCTAAATCCGATATTATTATCTTTACATCCCCTACACGTGTGTTGCCTTTTCTTATCAGAGCTTCAATTTCGGAACTGCGTACCCTGACAATTGCATATTCGGTGGCAACGAATAACGCATTGAAGAAAATAAGCGCGAAAATTATAACTAATTCCAGCAAAAAAGACGAAGGGTCATCCATATATTCGTATAAAAATACCTAAAAGATATGCTTTCTTCAATCTATAAACTGTTTTAAAGGGATAAAAATTTGAGATATGATTAATGATAAAACTAAATTGATTATTTGGTAAGTATCATTTTTTTAATATCTGAAGAGTATTCTGTCTGGAGCTTATAAAAATAAATTCCGCTTGAAATATCAGGATGATTTATGGCATTAAATTCTACGGTGAAAGTTCCTGCGCTTTGCTGAGCATCAACGAGCGTTGCGACTTCCTTACCTGTTAAACTATAAACTTTAAGCGTAACATACGTCGGCTTGAATAATCTGTATGAAATCATTGTTGACGGATTAAACGGATTAGGATTATTTTGCATAAGCTTAAAATCCTGTATTCCCGAAATTCCCATTTTGATTTCGTTTTCCGAAATCTGATTATTATTTCTGTCGAATAATAAAATTTTGAAATAATAAACTCCGTTCACGTCTACTGTATTTCTGAATGAAAACTCAAGTACATCGAGAGAGTCTTTTTGAGTTTTTCTGTCAAATTCTTTAATCGTAAATCTATTTAAACGTTCATAAACTGCTTCACCCGGTTTCTTTTGGTCAATGAGAATATAATCTGTTCTATCGGGATTCAATATTGACCAGTATAAAATAATGTCGCTCTTCTTTATCTTGCTTGAAAACGATGCTATAACATCCTTCGGCTTTTCCTGCTGCTGTTCACCCTGCCCCTGCAGTTGCTCTTGCGCAAACGCAGCGGAAGTGAAAACTAAAAACAAAATAACGATATGTAAAAATCTTTTTAACATTTTAACTCAATATAATTACCTGTATTGCTGAAGATATTCAAGTCTTTTTTCAAGTTTCTTTTTAGGCGTCAGAAGTCTGTCTTTGCCAAAAATTGCTTCTTCCTGTGAGCTGAAAACAAGCTCATACTCATCACTCATAACAATTGCTTCTTCCGGGCATACTTCCTCACAGAAACCGCAAAAAATGCAGCGAACCATGTTTATTTCAAAAAGCTTGGGATATCTTTCTTTCTCTCTGTCTGTTTCTCCTGCCTGAACTTCTATTGCAAGTGCGGGACAAACTCTCGAGCATAGTCCGCATGCGACGCATCTTTCGGTGCCGTCGTCTTCCATTACAAGAACGGGTCTTCCCCTGAATGCTGCAGGAGGAACCCATTTTTCTTCAGGATATTGCCTAGTGAACTTTGGCTTAAACATCTGCTTCCAGGTTGAAGCCAAACCTTTTACAATCTGCGGAATATATGTCTGTTCAAGGAACGTTAAATCTTTTTCTTTTACTATTGCCATAATATAATTACAGAATCATATTAAATTTTATTAATTCGTTTTTATTTTACAAGCATCATTTTTTTAACTTCGGTAAACCCTTCTGTCATCAGTTTATAATAAAACACTCCTGATGAAACATTAAATTGAGCCGAATTAAAATCAACCGTATATTGACCCAATGTAAGGTTTTGATTTACAAGGTTTGCAACTTCATTACCAAGAACATCATAAACTTTTAAAGTAACAAATTCATTTTTAGGAATTGAAAAATTAATTTTAGTTACGGGATTAAACGGATTTGGATAATTTTGTGATAATGAATATTTATCAGCAATGGACGATATATTTTCAATTCCGACTATCTGTGCTACCACATAAAAATCTTCTTCAACAAATTGTGATGCATTGTTCACATTAAACATTTTCAGGCGAATATGAGCAACACCGGTGTTAGGACAATACATCGTAACATCCATCGTATCTTGTTCTCCCGGTTGAATTGTAATTGCCGGGTCTTCTGCCGGAGGAGCAATATTTACAAACGGCGCATAACAGAATCCTTGCGTGCATATGGAAGATGTCCAGCTTGCATTAGGTAAATTATTCACAGTTCTCTCAAATCTTACATCTACAGGCGATGCTCCCGTATTTTTGTACCAAGCATACGCATAAGCATTTGATTTATTGGTGTGCGTTGTATCACTTCCGCCGACTCTTTGAAATTGAAGCTGAGCATTGGTTACAGATAAACCCGTAAAGAGGAAAAGTATAATTAAGTATATGTATTTCATTTGTTTACTAAGTTAATTTTGCTTAAAAATTGATATAATATTAACAAATATATGCATTATAAGAACACAATAAAAGGGCAATAAATTCACTAAAATGAATGGTAGTGTCTTAATTTGAAACAGTTAAATAGACTATTTGATTATAAGCTAAAATTAAAGAGTTGTAAGAGTTGAAAGTGAAATATAGAATAGTTAATTTGTTGATAAGCCGAAAATTTAAAATTTACTTATGACACATCTATTTTCTATTAGTTATGATTTACATAACCCCAATGATAACGAGAATATTTCTAATGATGATGTTAGAGAACTTATAATATGTTTATTGGTAAAAGAAAAATGTGAACCTATTAAAAGATATACAGCCACTACAATACATTTTACATCTTCAAATACTTTTAAATTTTTTGTTAAACTTTTTGAAAAACATCTATCTGTATATGTAACAGCTACAATAGAAAAAATTATTAAAACTAATGAAGGTTTACCGAGATTTCAACTATTAAATAGAAATAAAGAAATTGAAAATAATTTTGATAATGAAATATTAGAAATACAAAATATGGATAGCGAAAAACTTGAAAGTAGAATTTTAGAATTAAGTCTCAACTTCTAATTTTAAAGCATTCCATTTTTCTCTATCCACTATATTTAACAATAAGAGCATTGTAGCTGATTTTTGGTTGTTTTCTTCACAAAATTTTTCAAATTTTCCCCAATATAATTTTTTCTTTTCATCAATGAGTTTTAATTTTTCTTCTGAACAATCCATTTCATTTATTTAAATTTTTCTTCTTCTTTCTCCTTAACCTTATTTATATATACAAAATTTCATAAATTACTTCCACAATGCTTACATTTAATTGCTTCATATTTTATTTTTTCTGCACAATAAGGACATTTTTTCATTCCTTTCTCTTCTTCATACTTATTAGATAAATAACGATTAGCTTGTTCTTGTTCTTTTTGTAGTTTTATTTTTCTTAAATATCCCATAAAAAATGCAACAAATATTAATATAATTATCCCAATACAACATACCGCATTTGAATCTTTATCTGATAAGAAATATAATAAAACTATCTTCATTTTATGATTTAAACAAAATTATGAGTATTAAAAGCAAATATCAATATTCTAACTGAATTAGAACAAAAAATTAACTAATCTACCTATATTTATGATATAAAAACGAAGGGTAACTAACTCGTAATTAGTTACCCTTCAGAAAAAAGTTCTGCGTGAACAGACCTTTAATCCTAAACAAAAATAGTTCATTGCAGACCTTTTATAAAGACAAAAAGAAAGGAATCGCAATGAACCGTTTATCTCAACAAAAACAAATCTTAGTTTTAAATCTTTTATCCGAAGGAAATTCAATCCGAAGCATCGAAAGAATGACAGGTATTAATAGAAATACTGTTATGACTTTGCTTAAAAATGCAGGTAAAAAAGCTATGCAAATTCATAATGATTTAGTTGTTAATGTGAAATCTAATTATGTTCAGTGTGATGAGATTTGGGCTTATGTTGGTTGTAAGCAAAAGAATCTTACAATGGATGAAAGATATTATGAAAAAACCGAAAAAGGAGACCAATATACATTTGTCTCTATGGATTCCGAAACTAAACTTGTCATTAATTATTTAGTAGGTAAAAGAAATGCAGAAAATACTTTAATGTTTATTAGTGAATTGGATAAGAGAACTATTAACGAATTTCAATTATCAACTGATAGCTTTAAATCTTATTTTCACGCTGTTAAAAATGTTTTTAGAAATGATATTAAATATGGTCAAATCCACAAATCTTATAGTCATAATAATGGGAATGAATATAAATATAGTCCTTCTCCGCTTACATCAGTTAATATATTTCCTTTAATTAATGACCCCGATAAGAAAAGAATCTCTACAAGTCATATAGAAAGACAAAATTTAACTATGAGAATGAATATGAGAAGATTTACAAGATTAACTAATGCCTTTAGTAAGAAATTAGATAATCTGAAATATGCTGTAGCTTTACATTTCTTTTATTACAACTTTATCCGAGAGCATAAAACTATTAAAGTAACTCCTGCAATGGCTTCAAATGTTACTAATACTTTTTGGAGTTGGGAAAAGTTCTTGAATTATGGTGAGAATTTGAAGAAAGTAGCTTAGGGAAGATGTTGCTTATTAGCTTATTAATAAATATTTTATTCTAACCGAAAATTAAATCCAAACAAAATGGCTCAAGAAATTAATGTTAATGTAGATAATCCAATCATTGCACAAGAAGTGGTTACAATTGAAGCAAGGGTATTAGCTTTAAGAGATATTTGTTGTGAAATTTTAGCGAAAATTGATAGTAAGAATATAGAAGAAGTATATGAAAGATTTGATAAAGCATCAGAAAGTTACTATAATCAAATAGTCTCAAGAATAAAAGAAAACATAAAAGAATAAATTATGCAATACTTTGATATAAATGGAGTTGAAACAGAAGTTTCAAAAGGTTTACCTCCTGAACAAAAATTAAATCTAATTATTCAAGCTATTTCTGATATAAATCAATTTTTAATGAATTATGAAATAAAATTTGATAGCTTAGAAGATAAAATTTTAAATATTGAAAGTTCAGTAGCAAGTATAGATAATAAAACTGATTTATTTAATCAATAATCTCTTTATTATCACCAAACCATCTTTTTTCTAAATTATTTATTTTTTTAATTATCTCTTCCTGATTTTCTAAAATTTTTTTAACAATTTCAGAATTAATTTGTATTTCTACAGTTTCATTAATTTCAATTTTTTTCTCTTCTTCAATAGTTAAATTTTCCATTTTATAAATTGTCAAGTAAAATTGTTAAATTTTTCTCTAATTAACCCTTTCAAATTAAGACACTACCAAATGAATAAAAGACTTTATGAGTTTTACAAAGTTAGGTATTTTGCAAAATGACGGGAATTATACTTGGTTCGGGTTTGCAGGAGCTTATAAATGAACTTTCCTCCCCTGAAGTTTTATTTGAGGATAAAAATTCATTTCATAATAGAAAAATTCTTAAAGGTAAGCTTGACGGCAGTGAGGTAATTTTATTCAAAGGAAGAAAGCATTTTTATGAAGGAGCCGATTATACGGAAGTCGTTTCGAACATCATAAATGCCAAAAAAAAGGGAATTAAAAACCTCATCATAACTAATGCTGCAGGCGGAGTGAACAGGACGTTTAAAGTTACAGACCTTATGCTGATAATCTCACATATAAACCTCGGATTTAAACGTTCCGGTAATAACCAAAAGATGACTAACATTTACGACAGAAATTTGAATCTCGAAACCCGCAAGATTGCTATTCAAAATGGCATAAAACTTCAGCAAGGCGTTTATTGCTCGCTTAGCGGTCCGTGTTATGAAACAAAGTCGGACATACGCACATTGATGAAAATAAAAACTGATGCTGTGGGAATGTCAACCGTTCCCGAAGTTCTTCACTCAAAGGAAAATAATATTAGGTTTATAGGAATTTCATGCATAACTAATATGCTTTATGAAAGCACCGGTGATATGTTGTGTCATTCCGAAGTTGAGGAAGCCGGAAAAAAAACTTATGAGAAGTTTTCTAAACTGATTAAACTGCTTGTTAAGACACTAAACTGAATTTATCTATATATGATTATAGACAATATGATTATAGACACACATGCGCATTTATATTATGATGAGCTTTTAAATCAAATCGGAGATGTCATTAAACGTGCAGAAGATGCAGGTATTGAAAAAATAATTGTTCCAGCCGTTGATTATGCCTCTACACTTACAATTCTTGAGCTTGCAGATAAATATAAAATGATTTACGGACTTGCAGGCGTTCATCCGACTGAAGTTCAGAAAGTTGATAATGATGAATTAGATAAAATTTATAAACTTTTAGATAATGAAAAAATTGTCGGGATTGGCGAAACGGGATTGGATTATTACTGGGATAAAACCTACATAGAAAAACAAAAAGACTTTTTAAGAAAACAAATCGAGATTGCGAAGGATAAGAATCTTCCGATTGTTTTGCACACAAGGGATTCTGTTGCTGATACGATTTCAATAATAAAAGAAAATTTAGATGAAAGTTTGAAGGGACAGTTTCATTGTTTTGGAGGAACGGTTAACGAAATGAATGAAGTTACCGGTTTAAATAGCTTTTATGTATCTTATTGCGGCAATGTTACGTATAAAAACTTTAAGGAACGCGATGTAGTTTCGGCAACACCATTGGAGAAACTGTTGTCCGAGACCGATTCCCCTTTCCTCACTCCTGTTCCGAACAGAGGCAAAAAGAATGAACCGTCAAACATTGTTTATACAATAAAGGCATTATCTGAAATAAAAAATATTTCTGAAAATGAAATGAAATCGGCATTATATACAAATGCCAATGAATTATTTTTTAAAAACGGTAATAAAATATAATTTCATATTACTATTTTAATTTTAAACAAATAGCTCTATATTTGAGCGTAAATCAAAATCATATACTATGACAGAAAACATACTACTTTATCAAGACGGGGGTCATGGAAGTCATCCTCCTCCACCGCCTCCTCCACCTCCACCGGCATATAACCCTCCCCCACAGCAAATGGGCAGTCAGGGTGGCGCAAGCTCAAACGCAATAGTTGCGCTTGTTTGTGGGATATTGTCATTTATTTTTTGTCCTGTTGTACTTGCAATAGTTGCATGGATTATGGGGAAGAAAGAATTAGCGGCTATTGACAGAGGCGAGTCTCCTGAAGCAGGAAGAACACTTGCCAAAATCGGTATGTGGCTTGGTATCATAAATATTATTCTGTCTGTTCTTGGAATAATAATTTATATCGCGATAATCTTAATTGCTATAATTGTTGGCGGAACATCCAGTTACAATTAAAAATAATAATGAAGTAATTAGTTTTATATAACATAAGGGGCTATATATATGCCCCTTTGTTTTTTACATAGGTTAATAATAAATGATGAAAGTATATTTTAAAAAATTTAACGAAGAAATAGAAAGTTTTTTACCGGCGTACCAGACCGAGCATTCATCAGGAATGGATTTATATTCTTCAAACACAGAAGACATAACATTAATGCCCGGAGAATATAAATTAATTCCTACTAATATAATTATAGAGCTTCCCGAGGGCTTTGAAGCACAGGTAAGACCCCGAAGCGGTCTTGCTTTAAAGCACGGCATAACTGTGTTGAATTCGCCCGGAACAATCGATGCAGATTACCGCGGTGAAGTGAAAGTATTGTTAATCAATCACGGCAAGAATGAATTTGTGGTCAAGTTCGGTGAACGGATTGCCCAGATGATTATTGCAAAATATGAGAAAGTCGAGCTTGAAGAAAGAGAAGCTTTAACCGAAACCGTTCGCGGCGCAGGTGGATACGGCAGCACAGGACGTTAGTTCATAAAGTTTATAAAGTTTATAAAGTTTGAAAGATATTTAAATTCCCCTGTTGAGAGGGGTGCTCCGAAGGAGCGGGGTGTGTTAAAATAATTTAAAATAATTTGTCCACAGGAACATTAAATATCGTCTCAACACCAATCGGAAATTATGCTGATATGACTTTTCGTTCGTTGCGAATGCTGAATGAAAGTGATTATATAATCTGCGAAGAATACAAAGAAGCAGTAAGATTATTAAAATTCTTTGACATCAAAAAAGATTTAAAGCAGATTAACGAACACAACGAAGAAGAGCTCGATGACGAGATTATACATGATTTGCTTGCAGGCAAAAATGTTTCACTTATCAGTGACTGCGGAACACCTTTGTTTGCAGACCCTGGAAATACCCTCCTAAATCGATGCATAGAGCTTAATCTTAAGGTAGATTTCATTCCCGGAGCTAATTCCCTGCTTGCAGCTATTGTGTTATCGGGATTTGATATAAGCAGGTTTTTATATTACGGATTTTTATCGCCGAAAGCAGAAATTCGCAAAACGGAATTAAAAACTATTAAGAATTTTGAAAAAGTAATTGCTATTTTTGAAGCACCTTACAGATTAAGGCAGGTGCTTGAAGACATAAACCAATATATGCCTGAACGCGATTTGTTTATAGGAGTGAACATGACAACCCCCAATGAAATGCAATTGCGAGGAAAAGCATCGGAGATATTAGACTCACTTGAAGAGAAATTTAAGGGAGAATTTGTAATCATTATAAATAAACCTTTATCATAAAACAAATTATCATAAATGATAAGCATATTTGAATATAGCCCCACACAGGGAATTTTAGAGCGTGATATTTCCAAGCTCGGGGAATGGGATAAACATTGCGATTCAATTTTATGGGTTGATCTTGAAAATGAGAGTGAAGAGAATCTTATGAAGGTTCTTAATGAACAATTTAAGTTTCATCCGCTTGCAATCGAAGATACGGTTAAATACATGAACGAAAACGCAAAATATCATTTGCCTAAAGTTGAAGACTTTGATGATTATATCTTCATAATTTTTAATTCTATTATTCAGACAGGTGAAGTAAAGTTCAAAGTTACTCCACTCAGTTGTTTTCTCGGTAAAAATTTTTTACTAACGGTACATAGAGATAATCTTGCCGTTAATATCTCCAAACGGCTCAAAGATGGATTTTTAAAATACGCAATCAAAAAAGGTGTCGATTATCTTTTACATATGATTTTTGATGATATCGTTGATAGATACTACCCTATTCTTGATAACTTTGAGAACAAAATTGACCGCGTTCAGGACAATATTTTTAAAAAATCTCCCGGAAACCGGACACTCCTTGAAATTATTAACCTTAAAAAGGAACTTGTAGAGTTAAGACGGATTGCGTTCTATCAAAAAGAAGTTTTATTCAAAATAATACGCGGTGATTTTGACCTTATAACCGAAGAAGAATCCATTTATTATAGAAATGTATATGACCACCTGGTTAGGGTGGCAGATTCAGCCGAAGCTTATCGTGATCTGATTAGTGGACTAATGGATTCTTATTTATCGGTAGTAAATAATCGTTTAACTGAAATCACTAAGGCATTGGCAGTTATAGCCACTATATTCCTTCCTTTAAACCTGATTGCAGGTGTATATGGAATGAATTTTGAGTTTATACCTCTTATTTTTCACCCGTATGGATTTTGGATAATCGTTTGCTCCATGTTACTCATAGCAACAAGCATATTTTTTTATTTTAAACGTAAACGTTTAGTGACATCAAAAGATTTTAGCTAAACATGTGTTTAAACGGTTTAAAATAACAATTTTTTAACCGGGTTCACTGATAAGTAAATTGAAATAAGTAGTTAATTTTTGTATTTTTATCAGTGAAAGTAAGCTATAAATCCTCTGGTGTTGATATCTCAAAAGGCGACAAACTTGTTGACCTTATAAAGCCTTTCGTAAAACAAACTTTCACAGAAAATGTCATTAGTGGTATCGGAAATTTTGGGGCATTTTACCAAATTCCTTTAAATAAATACAGAAATCCTGTTTTTGTGTCCAGTGTTGACGGAGTTGGTACTAAACTCAAAATTGCTTCATTATTAGGGAAATTTGACACCGTTGGAGAGGATTTGGTTAATCACTGTGTTAACGATATAGCTGTTTGCGGGGCTGTGCCTCTGTTCTTTCTGGATTATTATGCAATGGGTCGGCTCAACGTTAAAGACGGCACAAATGTCATAAAAGGCATCGTAAGGGGCTGTAAAAGCAACGGATGTTCCCTTATAGGCGGTGAAACTGCCGAAATGCCGGGAATATACCAGGGTGATGATTTTGATTTGGCAGGTTCGATTACGGGGATTGTCGAGAAGAAAAACATACTCGATAAAAAAAACGTGAAGAGCGGTGATGTTTTGATTGGATTAACTTCATCAGGACTGCATACAAACGGATATTCACTTGCAAGGAAGGTATTCCCTACCAAGCATAGCTTGACTAAAAGACATTCGGATTTGAAATCAACTCCCGGAAAAGAGCTTCTGAAAGTTCACCGTTCATATCTAAATATTATTCAGAAGTCTTTGAAGCAATTTGACATTAAAGCTATTTCACACATAACCGGCGGCGGTATTGAAGGAAATACAAAGCGTGTCGTTCCAAAGAATTTGAAACTGAAAATCAATTGGTTTTCATGGAATAGATTACCGATTTTTAATCTGATACAAAAACTTGGCAATGTTGATGAACTTGAAATGAGAAAGACTTTTAACTTAGGAATTGGCTTAGTGTTTATAATAAATAAAAACGAAGCAGATAAGTTTACAAAATTCTTAAATCGCAATAACGAGACCAATTATATTATTGGCGAAATTAAATAATTTTTTTTTCGTGACATTCTGAGCGAAGCGAAGAATCCCATTTCGTAATTATTATGGGCTTGTTCATTTCATTCAGTTTGCACTGAACTAAACAAAACATGAGAGGAGAATACACCAATGGAAGTTCGCGAAAGAGAAAAATTAAACATCAGTAAAACAAACGTTTTCCAAAACATTATGACAAAAGTTGATGTAAAACCGACAGAAGTGCAGGAAGTTTTGCGTCAGCACATGATTGTTGATGGCTTTGATGTTACTCTTGATTTGCAAAAATCAAAAGGTTCTTATATTTATGATTCGAAGCATGATAAAAATTATCTGGATTTCTTTACGTTTGTAGCATCAAATCCTCTCGGGATGAATCATCCAAAGCTTCACAATGACGAATTCATCAGAAAAATCGGTGAGATTGCCATATCCAAACCTTCCCTATCGGATATTTATGCTAAGGAGCAAGCGGATTTTGTCGAGACATTTTTTAAGATTGCTGTGCCTGATTATTTCAAATATTCATTTTTCATAGAAGGCGGCGCGCTTGCAGTTGAGAATGCTTTGAAAGCAGCATTTGATTGGAAAGTCAGAAAGAATTTTGCAAAGGGTTACAAGGAAGAAAAAGGACATAAAGTTATTCACTTCAAAGAATCTTTCCACGGCAGAAGCGGTTATACGCTTTCATTGACAAACACTGACCCGACAAAGACTGATTTATTCCCTAAGTTTAAATGGCCGAGAATTGTAAATCCAAAAGTTACTTTTCCTCTTAATGAAGAAAATCTTACAAAAGTAATTTATGCTGAAAACATGGCAATGGATGAAATTAAATTAGCCATTCACGAAAATAAAGATGACATTGCTGCATTGATTCTCGAGCCAATTCAGGGTGAAGGCGGTGATAATCATTTCAGAAAAGAATTCTTCATAAAGCTCAGAGAGATTTGCGATGAAAATGAAATTATGTTCATTCTTGATGAAGTTCAGACAGGAATTGCCTTAACAGGAAAATGGTGGGCACATCAGCATTATGTCCAGCCGGATATGGTAACATTTGGTAAGAAAACACAGGTTTGTGGTGTCTTGTGTTCTGATAGAATCGATGAAGTTGCAGAGAACGTATTCAAAAAACCAAGCAGAATAAACTCAACATGGGGAGGAAACATAGTTGATATGGTTCGCTTCACAAAAATTCTTGAAGTAATTCAGGAAGATAATCTTGTTGAAAATGCTGCAACGGTTGGAGCTCATTTACAATCGAAAATTCAGGAGCTATCTGATAAATATCCTGCAGTGGTTTCAAACCCACGCGGTTTGGGATTGATGTGTGCTTTTGATGCCAAGGATACCGACACTCGCAATAAAATCACTTCAGGGGCTTTTGATAACGGCTTAATGATACTTGGCTGCGGAACGAAATCAGTTCGTTTTAGACCCACCTTAAACGTAACAAAAGACGAAATTAATGCAGGTATTCAAATATTAGATGAAGTTTTATCAAAAATTTAGTATATTTATCTATACTAAGTTTAAATAAGAACAAAGGCAAGTGATATCTGAGGATGTAAAGAAGGTTTTTATACAATATTTGAAAGATAACGCTCATAGGATAACCAATGAGCGTTTTTTAATTTTAGATGCAGCTTTAAATATTGAGGGGCATTTTGACGCCGATGAGCTTTATCTGAAGCTAAAAAATGATTACATAAACGTCTCAAGAGCAACGGTTTATAAGACTCTGGAACTAATGAGTGAATGCAATATTTTGTATAAGCACAATTTCAAAGGAGATAGAACCCGCTATGAAACTAAATACGGTCGTAACAATCATTACCACATCATTTGCGTTTCCTGCAAAAGAATTTTAGAATTTGAAGACCCTGATATTGAAAAGCTTCAGGAAAAAATCTGTCAGGAAAACAATCTTAATCCTGTCGAGCACACGCTTCAGGTTTTTGCAACATGCAAAGACAAAGAGCATTGCGATCATTACCTTGAAAAGATTCATACCATAAAAAATAATTAATTTCATCACTATTGAGAAGCGCGAGCCAGTTAAAAGTCGGAGAGAAAGCCAGAATTATTGATATTGATAACGACCATCCGTCAGCAAGACGCATTCTTGAAGTCGGTTTTACTCCCGGAGAAGAAATTGAATTAATGTATAAACCGCTTTTCAATGACCCTCTTGCGTTTTCTGTCAGAGGTGCTTTAATAGCAATAAGAAAACATGAAGCAAATTGCATATTGATTTGATAGAATTAGAAACCAAAATGGGATTCCCGCCTTCGCGGGAATGACTACGGAGTATGATACTATGCAGACAGAAGTCGATAAAAAAATTCCTCTCATAACTCTTCTTGGCCACCCTAATTCCGGCAAGACAACATTATTTAATTATCTAAGCGGACGAAAATATAAAACAGTTAACTATCCCGGTTCGACTGTTGAGTATTCCATTTCAAGTTTCCTAAACAAGTTTGAAGTAAACGCAAACATTCTGGATTCTCCGGGAATTATCAGCTTAATCCCCTGCTCTCCCGATGAGAAGCTTTCCGTTCAATATGTTTATAACCATCCTAAACATGGCAATACTGATATTGCAATAGTAACGCTCGATGCAAGCCAGCTCTCGCGTCACTTATTGCTCGTTAAGCAATTAAAGGAATGCAACTTCAAAGTGATCGTTGCTTTGACTATGGTTGATGTACTTAATAAAAAAGGAATCGATATTTCGACAAAGAAGCTTTCGGAATTAATCAGTTGCGATGTTGTAAAAATCGATGGACGCGACGGTGAAGGTGTGAATGATTTGTTGAAAACTTTAAGAGAAAATATTTCTGATTACGAATCTGAACCTGATAATAAACACAGACACGTTTTAAAGGATTATAACAAAGATAAGATTATAAATTCTTACCGCGAGATTGAAAATATTGAAAAAGAAGTTTTATTTAATATCACTCCAAAAGCCCCTTCAAAACCTTTGCTCGATATCGATAAGGTTAATGAAAATCTTCTGGTACTAAACAATCGTTCAAACGGTCACAGAATACCTGATAAAACCTCGTTGTTCATAGATAAAATTATTCTTCACAAGTTTTGGGGGATGATTATTTTTCTTGCGGTAATGACGCTGACGTTTACATCTATTTTCTGGCTGGCAGCGCCTTTGATGGATTTGATTGACAGCGCTTTCGGATTTCTTGCAGGTGAAACAGCGACTTTACTTGGTGATAATCTTTTCAGTGACCTAATTGCAAACGGTTTGATTGCGGGGATAGGTTCTGTGCTGGTTTTTCTTCCACAGATTCTGATTTTGTTTTTAATTCTCGGACTGCTTGAAGACTCAGGTTATCTTGCGCGCGGTGCTATGCTTGTAGATAAGCCGCTTTCAAAAATCGGACTTAACGGACGTTCGTTTGTGCCGATGCTGTCGGGTTTTGCGTGTGCAATTCCTGCCATTATGGCGACGCGAACAATCTCAAACAAACGCGAAAGATTTCTAACGATTTTTATTATACCTCTGATGAGCTGTAGTGCCCGTCTGCCTGTGTATGCTTTGCTTCTTGCCTATCTTGTTCCGCAAGATGAACCGTTTGTTGCGGGTCTGGCACTCACTGTAATTTATGTATTCAGCATAATCTCGTCGCTGGTCATTGCAGGCATTGTAAATAAATTCAGCAATAAAATTGTCAAAGAAAAAGATGACAGCTCGTTTATTATCGAGCTTCCCACATATAAAAAACCACAGCTTGGAACGGTTTTGAAAAATACAGTTAAGAATGCAAATCAATATGTCCGCAAAGCAGGACCTGTGATTTTGGTTTTATCACTTGTATTGTGGGTATTGATTTCTTTCCCGAGAAATGATTTTCAGCCGCCCGGTAATACGGATTTAGATGAAACACAAATCGAACATCTTGCCGCTTCGGAACAGCTCTCAAATTCTTTTGCAGGCACTATGGGAAAACTAATCCAACCTTTCATGGTTCCTCTTGGATTGGACTGGCGTGTCGGCGTTTCACTCATTGCTACATTTGCAGCTCGAGAAGTTTTTGTAAGCTCAATGGCGCTTATATTCAAAATAACCGATGACGATGATGATAAAATTCAGGAATCTATTTTAAGTTCGATGCGGAATGCAACGAATGAAGCAACGGGACAAAAGCTTTTCACGACTTCGACTATATGCGGGCTGATTGTTTTCTTCGTGTTTGCAATGCAGTGTCTTTCGACTGTGGCAATTTCAAAAAAAGAAACCGGTGGCTGGCGCGTGCCTGTGTTACAGGTAGTTGTGTTTACAGTTCTTGCTTACGTAGCCGCGTTTATTACCGTGAATGGATTGAAACTGGTTGGAGTGTCGTAAGTTAAAAAGTTGTCATTCCTGCGAAGGCAGGAATCCATCAACGTTTCGTTGACCCTGAAACAAGTTCAGGGTGACAGAAAATCAGACATTAAACCTGAAGTGAACAATATCGCCGTCACCCATAACGTATTCTTTACCTTCACTTTTCAATAATCCTTTTTCTTTTACAGCAGATTCCGAACCTAGCTCGATTAAATCCTTATATTTCATTATCTCAGCGCGGATAAATCCCTTTTCAAAATCAGTGTGAATCTCCCCTGCTGCCTGCGGAGCGGTGAAACCGTTCGGGATTGTCCATGAGTGAACTTCTTTTTCTCCTGCAGTGAAAAACGTTATCAAGCCAAGCAATGAATATGCCTCTCTGATTAAACGGTCAAGGCCTGATTCATTTAATCCAAGTTCTTTCAAAAATTCTTTTTTCTCTTCAGTAGTTTCAAGCTGTGAGATTTCCGACTCAATCTGTACGGACAAAATCATAAAGCTTGCATTTTCTTTTGCAGCAATTTCTTTAACGACATCGGAATATTTATTGCCTGTTGCGCTGTTATCGTCAACATTAGCTACATAAAGAAACGGTTTATCTGTCAGTAATTGCAAACCCCTCACGATTTCTTTTTCTTCATCATTTAAAGTCTCAACAAAATATTTTGCAAGCCTCGAAGTAGCAAAATGCTCTTTAAGCTTCAATAATATTTCATTTTCAAGTAAGACTTTTTTATCGTTTGTTTTCTTTAGCTTTTCATTTTTCTCAAGACGTTTTTCAACAGTATCCATATCACGCAATATCAATTCTGTCTCGATGATTTCAATATCATCTTTGGGGTCAACTTTATCGTGAACGTGAATAACATTATCATTATCAAAGCAACGGACAATATGAATTATAGCATTTACTTCCCTGATATGAGAAAGAAACTGGTTGCCAAGTCCCTCGCCTTTTGATGCGCCTTTAACAAGTCCGGCAATATCGACAAACTCAATTGTCGAAGGAATTACTTTCTTTGGATTAAACATTTCGACAAGCTTATCCATTCTTTCATCGGGAACAATGACAGTTCCTACATTCGGGTCAATAGTGCAAAAAGGATAATTTGCTGCTTCTGCATTTTGCGAAGAGGTCAGAGCATTAAACAAGGTTGATTTGCCGACATTGGGCAAACCTACAATACCGCATTTTAGAGCCATAAAATTTTATAAGGATTTACAAAAAGATTTTAAATAAAGCGTAATATACGATTGAAAAAACTAAAGGCACGGAAATATTATCATCAATTTTAGAAAGCAAAAACTCCGACAAACTTGCCAGCAATAACGCAAAAAACGCGATAAGATATTCGGATATGCTTCCTTCAATCTTTGGAGTCAACAAAACAATTACCACTCCTGTTAGAAAAAAAGTTATAGTACCTTCAACAGTTTTATTATGGTAAGAAATTTTACCAAAATTTTTTCCAATTAAAGCCGCAGTAGTATCGCAAATAGTAAGAATAAGAATTGCCATTACGGCAATTTCTTTAGGAAAAAAGTAAATGCAGACTATACATGAAAATAATAGACAGGTCGAACCCGTAAAAACTATTTTCTTAAAATCAGCTTCATGCCCGCGTAAAATCGGGCGTAAGATGGAAAGAAAAAATTTATTGAATGCCGGAGAAAAATACCTTAATAAATCAACACTTAATGTTATCAAAAAAAGAATTACAAGGATTGATAAAGTAAGCTCTTTAGAGTTAAATAAATAAAAAAATCCAATAGAAGAAGATGTTAAATGAATAAGCTTCCGCTTAAATTCATTACCCATAGAAATTTTATCTTCAACGGTTTCCAATAAAGTATAAATTTGTGTTATTCAAAACAAAAGGACAGATGAAAAACACCTGTCCTTTATTATTCTTCGTTACAACTTAATTTTTAAGAATTTGCAAGAGCAATTTTGGGATTAAAAGAAGAATCTTCTTTCTTCTTTTTTTCCTTCTCTGCATCCTGTTTTTTTGTTTCAGAAATATTAACTTCTTTTTCTACAGGCGGCAATTCCTCTCCTCTTAACACCATATCAATTTCCTCCGCATCAAGAATCTCTCGCTCAAGCAATACAAGGGATAACCTGTGCAGCTTTTCAATATTATCACTGAGAATTCTTTCCGCTACTTCTAATCCCTGGCTGACTATTTTCTTTACCTCATCATCAATAAGAATCTGTGTCGTTTCACTGTAATTTTTATGCTGAGTAATTTCTTTGCCCAAGAATACTTCTTCCTGTTTTTGACCGTATTTTAAAGGACCAAGCTTCTCGCTCATACCAAATTCAGTCACCATTTTTCTTGCTATGTCAGAAGCGCGCTCGATGTCATTGCTCGCGCCCGTTGTGTATTCATTGAACACAATTTTTTCGGCAGCACGTCCGCCGAATAAGTATGCAATCATTGTTTCAAGATATTCTTTTGAATAAGTATGTTTCTCATCCATCGGAAGATATGAAGTTACTCCTAATGCTCTTCCGCGCGGAATAATTGTAACTTTATGAACAGGGTCAGATTCAGGCAGCATTTTTGCTACAAGTACGTGTCCTGCTTCATGATATGCAGTTGTTTTCTTATCGCGCTCGGAAATTATCAAGCTCTTTCTTTCTGTTCCCATCAAAACTTTATCCTTGGCATTTTCCATATCACGCATTGTGACCATATCAGAATTTCTTCTTGCTGCAAGCAATGCAGCTTCATTCACAAGGTTTGCTAAATCAGCGCCTGAAAATCCCGGAGTTCCTTTTGCTATAATATCTAAGCGAATATCTTTTGACAGAGGAATTTTTCTTGTATGAACTTTCAAAATTCCCTCACGACCTTTAACGTCAGGCCTGTCAACAACTACCTGCCTGTCAAATCTTCCAGGTCTTAATAATGCCGGATCAAGAATGTCAGGTCTGTTAGTTGAAGCTATAACGATTACGCCATTGTTTTGTTCAAAGCCATCCATCTCGATTAGGAGCTGGTTCAAAGTCTGTTCGCGCTCATCATGTCCGCCGCCGAGTCCAGCGCCTCTGTGGCGACCGACCGCATCAATTTCATCTATGAAAATTATACATGGAGCATTCTTCTTTCCCTGCTCGAATAAATCTCTTACTCTTGAAGCACCGACACCAACAAACATTTCCACGAAATCAGCACCGCTGATTGAGAAGAAAGGCACTCCTGCCTCACCTGCTACTGCACGAGCGAGCAAAGTTTTTCCGGTTCCGGGAGGTCCAAGAAGTAATACACCTTTTGGAATTTTACCGCCAAGTTTCTGGAACTTGCCCGGACTTTTCAAGAACTCAATGATTTCTTCAAGTTCTTGCTTTGCTTCATCGGCTCCTGCAACATCCTGGAAAGTAACTTTCAGAGTTCCTTCGTTAAGCATTTTTGCTTTCGATTTTCCGAAAGTAAAAATGTTTCTTCCGCCGCCTGCACCGCCTCCCTGCATTCTGCGCATAATGATTATCCAGAATACAATGATTAACAGCCAGGGCAATGCGCCGAGTAATGGACCGAGCCATCCGCCGTCATCTTTTTCCATTGTGATGTTAACACCTGCATCGTTCCATGATTTTATTACATCCTGTTCGATATTTGAATAAGGAAGGAATAAATTAAACTTATCGATTGTATAAGTTCTGCCTCCGACGTTTACTGGTTCGGGGGCTTTAAGCGTTCCGTAAAATTCATAATTGTTTTCCGATTTTTTAACGGTTGCGCTTGTTATTTTTTTATCATTTAAAAAGGTCTGGTATTGATTGAAAGAAATTTCAGAGTATTTAGCATCATTGCGAGTTGTATAAATCATTATCAGAAAAAAGCCAATCAGAATTGCGCTCCATCCGAGAACAATTTTGAACACCCTGTTCCAGTTAAAATCATCGCCGCCTTTTAAATTCTTATTATTTTTATTTTCGTTTGCCATATTATTACTTAAACTACATAAATTGCTTTTAAATTTCTATATTTTTGTGCGTAATCGAGTCCATAACCAACAACGAACTTATTTTCAATTTCAAATCCAACATAATCTATTTTAAAGTCTATTTTTGAAACTTCCGTCTTGTGAAGCAAAGTTGCAATTCTCACTGACGAAGGTTTATATTTCTTTAATATTTGTTTTAAGAACTTTATTGTCAGTCCCGTATCGACTATGTCCTCGACTATTATTATATCTTTACGAGAAATATCGTTATTAAGTTCCTGTAAAATGTCAATTTTACCTGCTGAAGTTTTTGAATCGCGGTAACTTGAGAGTTTTATGAAAGATACTTCAACATCAAGATTGACCTCTTTTATCAAATCCGATAAGAACATAAACGCACCGTTAAGAACGCATAAGAACACAGGAGTTTTTCCTTTATAATCCTTTTCTATTCGTTTCGCTAATACTTTAATACGTTTCTGAATTGCAGAACTGCTTATTAATCTTTTCAAATTTTATACGTTTTCGACTGAATTATGTTGAATTATTAAAGAATTAGGAACTCGTCTTTAAATTAAAAAACCCACCGAGCCAAAAGAGCAGGTGGGTTAAACAATCTCACGAGAAAATAAATTAATTATTTTCTTCGTCAATAATTCTTTTGTTCTTTCTGATGGCTCTTTCCTTAAGCATTTTCTTCTCAACTGACGGCTTAGTGTAAAACATTCTTCTTCTGAACTCTTTTAACACGCCTGACTTCTCGTATTTCTTTTTAAATCTTTTAAGAGCTTTATCAACGGATTCACCATCCTGAATAATGACTTTGAACAAAGTTATTTACCTCTTTTCTTTTTTATTTTAACAAAATTAATAAAAAAATACATATTTTTCAATGGATTAACTTAATGGTTAGAGCTATCTATATGGGCTGTTTTTGAATGCAGTCGCATCGCGGTGTGTATTTGAGAAGTTTTCCATCGCAAGAACCCTGTCATAGTTATAAATCGCGGAAGTCCGGTCACCTTTTTTATCAGCAAGCATGCCTTCCATAAGGTAAATTTGAGCCAAATATGCTGCAGAACCACCTATTTTATTACTTAGTTCTTCCGATTTTAATAAATATCGCTCGGCTTCAAGCTCATTTCGCATACTGAACAACGTAACTGCAATATAATAATTAGCTTCGCGGCGAGTATAATCATTATTATATCCAGCCTTGTTACTATCAGCTTTTTCAAGCACTTTCTTCCAACCATTTAAAGCTTCAATCCAACGTCCAAGACCGATATAACTTTTAAATAAGTATTTCTCAAATACAGGATTATTGGGGAATTTCTCTATAAGAATCTTTGCATTTTTCTCTGATTCAAAGAAATTGTTTTCATAAGTTATATACAAATATGAAAGAATTCCGCGTGCTTCATATTTCGCAAGCTTTGAGTTGTCGGCAGCATCGGTGATTTGAAAAAGTCCCTTAGCTTTATCCCCGTTTGGAAAAATTATCATTAAAGGTTTTAAAAATGGATATTTTTCAGGCACATATTCAGCGAAATAATTATATAAACCAATCCCAAATAAGATGTCTTTATTATTGGTATTTAGCTCGCTTGCCTTAGTAAAAAGATTTAATGCGTCTTTACCGTCTTCTGCAGCTTTAAACCAGCTTTCACGCAAGCTCCTGACAAGCCCGCGATAACCGATTGCTCCCCCTCTGTAAAATAAAGCCGTGTAATCGTTTTCATTTTTTTCAAGAATACGGTCGGTTATTTCGATAACTTTATCTACGCTATTAAGAAAAATCTCATCGTTTGACTCATCGTCTTTGTTTAGGTTTATCTTCCACCATTCGACCAGCATTTTAAAAAACCAACCTGCAGGGTCATTCGGATTGGTAGAGGTCATCTCATTGAAGATTACATTAGCAGAATCGAATTGTATGTTATAAATATATTCAATTCCTTTCTGAAGCTTTGCATCGGATTGAGATTCGGCAGAATAACTCTTATTTGAGAAAAAAAGGATTAAAAATATTGAAATTAAAAATAATTTATGAATCATTTACAAATATAACTTAATTTCATAAATGAAAAAGGACAGACAAAAGTTCCAAAATGAAAGGTAGTGTTCTAATTTCAAATTCTTTGTAGCCGAAAGCTTTAGCTTTCGCTGAACCGAACCCTATAGGGTTCGGGATACAATTTAATTTCTTAAATTAAGATATTACCAAATAAAAAAGGGGCTTATCGCCCCTTCAGTTTTAAATCAAAATTAATTTTATTTTCTTACTTCACAAACATCATTTTCTTTGTAATTGAAGTACTTCCTGTTATGAGCTTATAGAAATAAACTCCCGATGCCAATCCGTCTGCATTGAAACGAACTTCATAGCTTCCTGCATTTTTAACACCATTGAACAAATTTGCCACTTCTTTTCCAGCGCTGTTATAAATTTTTAATGAAATATTTTCAGTTTGCGGAACGTCAAATCTTATTGATGTTGATGGATTGAACGGATTAGGATAGTTCTGATATAATTTTAATGACGTTGGAATTGATGAAGAAACAGGGTCAACACTCGTTAATACAGAATATGTAATGACAAGTTTAAATAACGCCTGTGTCTGCATATTCAATAAATAACCGCGCTCAGGAACGATAATTCCTGCACCTGCTCCGCTGAGACCTGTATTCACGTTAAAGAAGTTTGCTCCGTTATTCGTTGATAAATATGACTGTGCGCCATAGTTTCCTGTTAATACGAGCGTAGGGTCTTCACGGCAGACATCAGAACCCCAGCCACTGCCTGAGTTATTTGAAACTATGCCCCAAGTATCACCATTATTAACTGTTTTGAAAACCTGGCTTGAGCCCCACGTTGTAGCATAGCAGAATGTCGGGTCAAAAACAGAATTACACATCGAAGGAACTTCGGAAGATGAACTCGGCTTTACAGTGAACCAGTTTACTCCGCCGTTAGTGGTCTTATGAATGTCAGCGCCATCATCACCTATGAACATTACATTTGAATTCCCCCACTCAACGATGATATCGCAAGGGCTTGTAAATGGATTTGAACCGGTTGTTATGCTATTAAACGTTGCGCCGTTATCAGTTGATTTAAAGAATCCTGTTGTTGCGCCGTCAGGTGCAAAATAATATGTTGAAGGATTGTTCTGGTCCATTTCCAATGGCTGACCGTAAGTACTGAAATTTCTTGCAAGTATGTTTGTCCATGTTGCTCCGTAATTTGTGCTTCTTACGATGCAATCAGGCGAAGATTCCATTGCAGCAAGCCAGACATTTGAATCGACCGGGCTTACATAAAAAGAATGCGCTCTTGTTCCGATTGAAATCGTTGCAATCTGTGTCCATGCATCGCCTCTATTCCAGCTTACATAAACTTTGTTTCCGTAAACAACGAACATAGCATCTTTGTTTGTCGGGTGCATGCAAAGGTTATTTCCGATGCCGCTTCCCGGAGAAATTTTTTGCGACCAGTTATATGATACTGTCGTTCCTGCCGGCAGTTCCCATGAAGCACCGCCGTTTGTTGTTCTTATAATAGCATTATTAAGACTGCTGACTGCAAAACCTGTGTTAGCATCCGAATAACAAATATCAACAAGATTAGCCATCATTGGATTTTGTTCAAACTTGAAGAAGTTTGGACTACTGATATTATTCCGGATAAAACCACCGCCGCCGCAGACTCTTAGTTCATTTACGGTTGTACCTGTCACGCCGCGTATATCGGATTTTGTCTTAGAATCAATAATCAACCATGCAAGACCGGTCTTGCGCAATATAGTTCCATTTTCACCAACGACTACAATGCCGGTTGAAAGGTATTTAGCTTTTAATAAATTATTGGTGCTTATAGGGTTTGAAGTCCATGAATTACCACCGTCGGTAGTAACATAAAGTGTACCGCCATTTCCAACCACCACTCCGTTATTTTCATCTAAGAAGCTGATTGAATTTAACTTAACATTCGGAATTCCGGTATTAGCTGATGTCCAGTTATTTCCTCTGTTAGTGCTTTTATATACGATGCCTCCGTCGCCGCAGACATAACTTATGATGCCAAGGTTAGAACATGAATTAAGAGTATTCGATGTAGGCAGTTGAATAGTTGTTATAGGCGAGAGAGTTTTCATTGTTTTAAAAAGCTTTCCACCTGAACCGACTATCCAAACATTATCATTATAACTGCAAACCCACATTAAATTGTCAGTACCGATTGTATTACTTGACCAGGTATTACCTCCGTTAGATGAACGGAATAATAATCCGTTGTTACCGACTGCTGTAACGTTCTGCCCGTCGTTTGTGGTAACACTGTTAAAACCCTGAGCAAAAATATTTGTTGTGAGGAAAAGCGAAAGAAGGAGTACAATAGATTTCATATAATATGGTTTGAGTTATTGAGTAAAGAATACAAAAAAACCTGATACAGAAAAATTTCCTTTCCATATCAGGTTTAAAATTAAAAAGAATTATTTACTTAATCAAAAGCATTTTCTTTGTCTCTCTGAAGTCATTTGCCAAAATTGTATAGAAATAAACTCCTGAAGTCAGATTTGAAGCATTGAAATTAAGTTCGTAGCTTCCTGCATTTTTGAATTCATTTACAAGATTAGCCACTTCTCTTCCTGAAACATCGAATACTTTTATCATAACCTGGCTGTTAACAGGAATATCGTATTTAATTTTGGTTGCCGGGTTGAAAGGATTTGGATAGTTCTGAGAAAGAGCGAATCTTTCAGGAATAATTGAAGAAACGGTTTCTTCGACAGAAGTTATTACCTCATAGGTAATCTGCATCTTAAAAACATTGGAAGTCTGCTGGCTGATAATCCATCCTCTTTCCGGAACGATAACGCCTGCACCGGAACCTGACATGCCTGATGTTCCGGTAGTCCAGTTTGCACCATTATTTGTAGTGAATGATGAACTCGGTCCGTAATTTCCCGTATAAATTACATTCGGGTCCTCGTGGCAAATATCAGATGCCCAACCGCTAAAACCTGTGCTGTGACTAATTTCAAAATTATATCCGAAGTTTGTTGAACGGTAAATTTGTGAACCCGACCATTCAGTTGCATAAATTTTTGATAAATCAAATACGGTATTACACATTGAGGGAATTTCACTTGCAGTTGCTGTTCTTACGTCAGTCCAGTTAACTCCCCCGTTTGATGAACGGAAAATTTTTGCCTGACCTGAACCTGTGACGCCGTCACCAACAAAAATAACATTCGAGCTGTCCCACATTACAAGAACATCGCAGGGACTTCTGAACGGGTAATTTCCGCTGATTTCAGTCCAGTTAGCGCCCATATTGGTTGATTTCCAGAATCCACCGTTATCGGGAGCAAAATAATATGTATTAGGATTGTTTTGATCTTGTTCTAACGGCTGACCATAGTTACTGAAATTTGCCGAATGAACTGCAGTCCATGTTTGACCGTAGTTTGTTGAGCGAATAACTTTATCGGGTGAAGATTCAACTGCAGCAAGCATAATATTTGTATCAATTGGATTTACATAAAATGAATGCGCATTATTTCCGGTTGCACCCCATGTTGCAATCTGGGTCCAGTTATCACCTCTGTTCCAGCTTACATAAACTCTGTTACCCATAGTAACAAAAACTGCATCGTTATTATAAGGATGTCTGCATAAATTATTTCCGATACCTCCGCTGGTTGTAAGTTTTTGCTGCCAGGTTCTTGAAACTGATGTTCCTGAAGGCCAATTCCATATAGTTCCGCCGTTAGTTGTTTTTATGACAACTTTGTTTAAACTGCTGACTGCAAATCCCAATGTGGCATTGTGATAATAAATGTCAACAAGATTTGCCTGCATCGGATTAGTTTCGAAATTATAAAACTTTGAATTGCCGCTTGTATTATTTCTTATAAAACCGCCGCCTCCGCAAATGTGAAGGTCAGTCATTGAAGTTCCCGATATTCCGCGAATGTCGGAACGGGTCCTGGTATTTAATGCACTCCAGTTAACTCCGTTTCTTGTTAAAAGTGTGCCCCATTCACCAACTGCAATAGCGCCGTTAGAAAAGGTTCTGACTCTTAATAAATTTCTTGTGGTTCCGGAAGTCTGCTGTGTCCATCCGCTTCCGCCGTTATTTGTAACATAAATTGTTCCGTTATCACCTACAACAGTTCCGTTGTTGGCATCAGAAAAATGAATGCTATTCAATTTAACAGAAGAAATTCCCGAACTTGAAGAAGTCCAGTTGTTTCCGCCATTAACGGTTTTATAAACTACACCACCGTCACCGCAAACAAAGCCTGTTGAAGAATTTACAAAAAATACCGAGTTAAAAGTATTTGAAGTTCCGGTCTGGACTGAACTAAGCGGCGAGGAAGTCTTAAAAGTTTTATAAACTTTTCCGCTGCTTGCTGCAATCCACACATCATTATCTATTGCATATACAGATTTAAAATTGTCAGAGCCATAAGTATATTGAGCCCAGACGTCGCCGGAATTTGAAGACCTGAAAACAAGTCCTGCATCTCCGACTGCAGTAACATAAATTCCGTCAGGGGTATAAACACTGTTTAAACCTTGTGCATTTACTTGGCTAAATGCGAGGAGTGTAACTGCTAAAGAAAGTATAAAATACTTTAGAAGAGAAGGTTTCATTTAATTTTTTTGGATTGAAAGTTATTAAAATTAATTTTTTTACATCATAGGAACTTATAAAATAAAAATTCAATTATCAATGAAGATACTGATTTATCAGTATTTTTGTTCAAAAAAGTGGTGTATTTTGTATCGTGAATTTAGTAATTATTTTGGGTAATTTTAATGGTTGAAACATATGTATAAAATCTTATTATTTTTAGTTCTGCTCACGGAACCGGTTTTTTCCCAGATTAACTCCCCTATAGTTTTTGTTTCAAGAAATCCGGCATCAAACGGAAATATTTTCTTCCCTCAGGCAGGTTTACTTCCCGGCATGGGCGGCTTTTCAAGGTTCAAAGCTCCAGGCGGCAGAATGCTAATAAGAGAAACTAATGGAAACGTCATAACACTTCTTGACAGCATAAAAATAATCAACGGCATTCGTTTAATTGACGTTCAGCAGCCCTGCGTAAGCTGGGATGGTTTAAGAATCTTATTTGCTGGTATTGAAAACCGTGACAGCAATTGGAGAATATATGAAATCACTGCCGATGGCAGCAGCTTAAGAAAAATTACTCATACCGACAGGTTCATTAATTTATCACAATTCGGACCCGCGGCATCAAAGTTTGTAAAATATGATGACATTGACCCGGTTTATTTACCAAACGGAAAAATAATTTTTGCTTCGACAAGATTCCCTACTCTATCTCAGATTGACGGTTATCCTGCAACGAATCTTTATATTATGGATTCGACAGGACAAAATATGTTCAGGATTACTACCGAAAGAAACAGTGCTGAGAAACCTACAATTGACCCGCTCGGACATATAGTTTATTCACGATGGCTTTTAAATATCGACAGACCAAGTAACTCAGCACCTAATAATATCACACGCATTGACTCACTTGCCTTAACCAATGATATTGCAAACATATGGCAGAACATTCAGATAAGACCTGACGGTGATATAATGAAAATTTACAGCGGTGACCCGCGAAACCGTAAATCATTTTTTACATACCGTTCAAGAGTTGCTCAGGACGGCACTCTCTTCGGAGTTTATGTCCCGAGTCTTTCCATGTCGTTCACAGGAGGAAGTCCGGGCATAAGATATTTTGAAAAAGGTTTAGCTCAATATAAACACATAATCGGTGTCGATACAACAACGTCGCTTTATGTTAATAATCCCCCGTCAACAGGAACATATTCACCCCCTTATGCAACCGACCCGTTGCCATTGAATAACGGAAATATCTTATTGTCTTATGCAACTGACCCGCTGACTGCTGATTTCGGAATTTACACATGCAATATCAACGGTTCGGGATTACAGCAGGTAATTAACTTCCCGGGAACACTTGAGCTCAATGCAGAACTTTTGGTTGCGAGACCTGTGCCGCCGTCATTACCTTATCTCACAACATTTGATACTAATAGAGTTCCGCCGACTTCTGATCCTTCAACTTTTTATCAGGGCGGATTATTCAGATTTGATTGTCTAAACATTTATACAAATGCACCTGTTGACGTTCCGATTGATGATGCCCCTAAGATTAACCGCAAAGTAAAGATTCAATTTTTTATGAATCATCAGCGACAGGACCCGAACGGGCAGGACTTCCCTATTTTATTCGGTGAACAGCCGATTGAACTCACAGGGCTTCTTGCAAGCGGTGAAAGTCCCGCAAACGTAAATTTATTTGAACAACTTGTCGATGACAGCGGAAAAGTACTCACTAACAACAACGGAAAATTTGCTCACGTTTCGGGAATGAACTTTGGCATTAACGGCTCAGGCGCAAAATGTGTCGGATGCCACGCAGGACACACATTGATTCCGCTCCCTAACTCAATCGGTGAAGCTCAGTTCACGAATTATTCGACCTCGGCTCATGTAATCGAAAGCAGTGTAACGGGAAATTACAAAGGCAAAAACGCAATCGACAGAAAAGCTCAGAATAAAAATCTGAACGTCAACTGGATTTCTGCCGGAACGCAAGACCAGTATCTCGAGCTTAGCTGGGATTTATATATGGACGTTCGTGAATTAAAATTATATAACATTCTTTCAAATTCCGAAAACGGTACTAATATAAACGTTAATGACTGCGATGTTACATTTTACAAAGACGGCGAGGTTGTGAATTTTATTAACTCGACAGGTGTTTTAAAACCAGACGGCAAGTCTGTTCCTGTATCACCGGCTGTTCTTTGCAACAAAATAAAAGTACGTATAAAAGAATTTACCGGAACTGTGAACGGAATGAATGTTGCCGGACTTGCGGAAATCGAAACGATTGCAAAAATCAGTTACGCAAATATCGTGAACGTGAATAACGGAACCGAGATAGTCGGTGAATATAAATTATTCCAGAATTATCCGAACCCGTTCAATCCTGCAACGAAGATTGATTATTATCTTCCGAAAAGCGGACATACGAGCTTAAGAATTTATGACATAACAGGAAAAATGATTGCAGCTCTTGTTGAAGGTAAAATGGAAAAAGGTTTTAACTCGATTGTGTTCGATGCAAAGAGCTTACCATCGGGAGTTTATTTTTATATTCTGAAATCGAATGACTTCGTGCAGTCTAAAAAAATGGTGTTACTTAAATAATTTTTTTCTTTTAATAATTTTGTTATGATGCATAGACCCGATAAAGGAAAAATATTAATCTCCGCCCCCTTTCTAAACGATATATTCAAGCGCTCAGTAATTTTTTTAACTGAACATAACGATGCAGGCAGTGTCGGTTTTATCTTAAACAAAAAACTCGACATTAAGCTTGATGATGTTGTCGAGGACTTTCCTCAATTTGATGCGAATGTTTATATCGGAGGACCTGTCGAACAGGAAACGCTGAACATTGTTCACCGGGTCGGTTCGGTTATCGATGATTCATTTGAAATCGGCGACGGGATTTACTGGGGCGGCAACTACGAGCAAATCAAATCTCTCATTTCTACAGGCGTTTTAAAATCCGATGATGTTTTGTTTTTTTTGGGATATTCCGGCTGGAGTCCCAACCAACTTGACGGTGAAATTAACACCAAATCATGGTATGTTTCCGATATCGATGAAGAAAATTTATTTGATAACGACCATTCACATCTCTGGGCTGACTCGCTCAAACGCATGGGCGGCGAGTATTCCATCATTTCCACCTTCCCCGAAGACCCGATTGTCAATTAGTAATTTGCAATTAGTAATGTGCAATAATAATTAGTAATTAGTAATTAGTAATGAGTAATTAATAATGAATATATTTTTTTATTACAACATGAGTGTGTCATTCTGAGCGAAGCGAAGAATCCCCTTTCAATATCGATTTATTCAAATCTTTATTAAAAACTTTTAACTAGAAATGTCATTCCCGCGCAGGCGGGAATCCCAGTACCTCTCTCAATCCCTCTTTCACTCCCAACGGCATCAATCCAAGCTTCTTAATTTTTTCTGTATTCATTGAAACATCCTTAACTTTTTTTATATTAGAAATTTCATCCATCGAAATTGCCTCAATTAAAGAATTATCAAAACCCTTCAATTCACACAACGTCTCCGCAAGCTCCACCCTGTTCACTCTCTCTGCACCTCCCCAATTTAATATAATATTGCCAACTTCCATATCGCATAATTTCGCAATCAATCTTGCAGAATCAATCACTGACATCGGAGTTCTATACTGGTCATAAAATAATTTTGTTTTTCTGCCCTCATTGAAATTATCATACATTGTCTTAAAATAATTCATCGCTTTGCTCAAACTGAAACCATACATCAACGCCTGCCTCAAAATGATATAATTCTTTGCAGTTTTTCTGATAAGCTCTTCACCTTTGTATTTTGTCTCTGCATAGACCGTGATGGGATTTATCTTTGCTTCTTCGTTCAGCATCTCTCCCTGCTCGCCGTCATAGACTAAATCGGTCGAGGTATAAATTAATTTTGCTGAAAATGAATTGCAAAGCTCTGCAAGAAACTGCGGAAGCTCCGAGTTTATTTTATAGACTTCTTCATAAGGCATCTTGTCGCAAAGGTCGGTGCGTGAAATCGCCGCAGTGTGAACAATCACGTCCGGCTTAAACTCCCTCACCATCTTCTCGACCTTGTCGAAGTCGGTGAGGTCAATTTTGATTGAATTATAATTCAGACAGTTGCCGGTATTGTTATTATAAGTTGTGAGTACCTCATTCTCCTTCGAAAGAAAAACATTGAGATACTCTCCCAGCATCCCGCTTCCACCGGTTATAAGGATTTTTTGATTTGGCAAATTTAAAAATAAATTTTATTAGAATTTAGAGGTGACAATTTTTATTTATTTATCATCGGTATTCTCTTTATTTTCTTCTTCCCGTATA
The DNA here is from genome assembly GCA_036262055.1 of Ignavibacteria bacterium. Taxonomy (NCBI): domain Bacteria; kingdom Pseudomonadati; phylum Ignavibacteriota; class Ignavibacteria; species Ignavibacteria bacterium. The sequence goes on along the minus strand of DATAJP010000003.1, from coordinate 338,933 downwards.
AATTGAGGTAATTCTTTTATATCTGGAATTTCCAATTGCCGGGTATCTGGTATTAGTTCTTTTGTTTCTTCAGGCGCCTTCAATTGTGGTGTAACAAAAAGTCCTTGTCCTAATAAATTAGATAACTTATCAATTGCAGCAGAAACAGAGTTTGTTAATTCAGGAGTTATTTTTAATTTTATGTCAATTTTTTCTGAAACCTTACTATCTTCATATTCTTTAATCGTTTCCTTGGTAGCCTCTATAACAATAGTTGCTTGCTCACTAATTTCCTTTTTTAATTTTTCCTTAATCTCATTTTCTGTTTCAGACTTATTTGTAGTTTTAATCTTTAATTCACTTAAAGTTTTTTTAAATTCTAAAAATTTCTTTTTAACATTCAAAATATGTTTAGCACTTATTACAATTAAACCTATAAACTTGACTAATATTTTTGCATTTTCCACTGGTTCATCTATATTTTCCACAAAAGTTTTAAAATCTAACCACAATGAACCAATGTCATAATCAGTGATTTTTATATTTCCTCCTAATCTTGCAATTGGATCAGAGAAAATAATATATAATTCGTTAATAACTTTTTGAAGTTTTTGAACGTCTTTGATATCTTCAGGAATTTTTATACTAAATGAATAATCTTGATTTTTAATATATAGATTTACAAAATTATATAATAATCTACTTCTTTCTTTAATTTGGTTTAAAGTACTTACTAGACGAGAATAATCATTGGAAGAAATTATAGTTCTGTTTGAATTATCCTTCGCTACTACAATTTGCCCTAATGTTACCAATTCTTCATTAAAAATATCTAACAAACTTAAATTACTCTTTAGTGCCAACAGTTTATCATAACTTTCTAAATAATGTCGCTCATTTCCACCAAAATCTACTCGTTTAAATTCAGTAAGTAATATTTCTTCTAAAACTAGTTTAACCTCTCTTAATCTCATATTATTTATTTATTTTTATAAAAATAACATTGTAATTCACCGCAAACAATTCAAGAAAAATGTCTATTTTTATAGTATGTTAGTAAGTTTAAAATATTAATAATACTCCTCAAATTCCATCTATCCTCTCATTATATTTGTTTTACGTTTGACGTTTTACGTTTTAAAGAATTACTTTCTTTTCTCAAATATCCCTTATATATTTACGGTATGGAAGTCAGCTCGAAATATTTCATACCGCGAGAGGACGGCAAAGACGTCTGGCATGCGAAACGCGTGCGGATGATGCCGAATTATTCCTTTCCACACTTCAGGGACATGGATTACCGCATCAAGGAGCATAAGAACAGGTTTTTTATGCACTTCGACATAGACGCTTTTTATGCGCAATGCGAACAGCGCGACAACCCGCATTTCCGAGGCAAGCCGGTTGCTGTCGGCGGCTCCGAAGACGGCAAAGGAATTGTGCTCTCGGCTTCCTATGAGGCGCGCGCAAAAGGTGTTGCAACCGTAATGTCGATGTATGAGGCACTGAGAATTTGTCCTGATATAATCTGCCTTCCCTGCTGCGGTCAGAAATACGAAGCCGCACTCATTAGTATTCTTGAGATTCTTGAAAATTTTGTCCCGCCGGAGTTCATCGAACAGTACAGCATAGACGAGTGCTTCGTTGAGCTTACACCAATGGCGAAGAATTTCGATGCTGCTGTGAAGCTTGCGCAAGCAATCAAACAGGAAATAAAAAATGTCGAGGGACTCACTGTCTCCGCAGGAATTTCAAATAACAAAACTTACGCAAAACTCGGAGCGGGACTTAACAAGCCCGACGGGTTTGTAGTTTTAAAACCTGAAGAAAAAGAAGAAAAAGTTTATCCGCTTCCCGCAGGTAAAATCTGGGGAATCGGGAGACGAATCGAACGAAGATTGTTCGCATATAAAATAAGAACAATAGGCGAGCTTGCAAAAGCAAACCCCGAGCTTCTCCGCAAGGAATTCGGTATCAACGGAATTGTGTTTCATAAAATGGCGCGCGGCGAAGATACATCGGGTATATTCAAAAAAGAAGAAAGAAAAGAAAAATCCTTGTCGCATAACCACACAATGAGCACCTCGATTTATGAATATGATGACTGCATGAAAGAAATAAGAAGAATGGGAGAGTACCTGTGCAGAAAAATGCGTTCGAAAAAAATTGTCGGAAAGGTTTTGTATCTGACAATCAGGTATGAAGATTTGCGTTTTAAATCCGCTGCCGGTGAGCTTGAGCATCATACAAACGACGACCGTATTGTCTTTGAGCTTGCAAAAGAACTATTCAAACGAATTCCCTCACCTGTTGCAAAACTGAAAGCGAGAATGTTCGGGTTATCAGTTGTGGATTTGAAACCGGATTTGAAACGCGACAGTTATAATTTATTTAAGAATAATATTTTTCTTCCCTACGAAACGCTGGATAAGATAAAAACAAAGTTCGGTGAAGGAGTAATTAGGGTAGGACTGGAGGGATAAATTATTTCTAAATTTACAATTTCAAAAAATATTATTAAACTTAACGTAAAATCCCAAATAACATGAACTCATTTAAATCTGCTTTAGTATTATTTTTTTTATTTTTTATATTTAATGCATGTTCAAAGTCTTCCAAACCTGAAGATGAAATATCAGAAAAAGATATAATAAAAAAAGGAACAATGTATGATGGACTCCTGAATCCTACTGCTTATAAATATGTAGCTGCAGAAAAGGATGGAGTAATATTCGCAGCTTTTGAAAGTTCAATGCTATTAAATCAGGAAACAGATTCCCAAAAAGTCGCTTTCATTTCAAATGCAGTTGCTAAGACCATAAATGATGTTCTGGAATCTACCGAGATATCCTTGATAGATATTGTAAATGTTCAGTTAAAAAAAGACGGATATATAGTGCTTAAAGGGAAAAACTGCACATATGAAGTTAAGATTCATATGACACCCGATCGATTAAAGGGTTTTGAATATAAGAAGTGTCCTTGAATGTGTCTTACTGCAAATGTACGAACCTCGACAGCTTATAAATAAGTTCTTCCTGTCTGAAAGGTTTTGTTATTAAATCATTCATTCCGTGGCTAAGAACTTTTGTTTTTGTCTCTTGCGAAACGTCAGCAGTAAACGCAATTATTGGAGTATTTCTATTGAGATAAAATGCCTGGTCGCCGCGGATATATTTAGCAACATCAAAGCCGTCAATGAAAGGCATCTGCAAATCAACAAGCACAATGTCGTAATCATTTTTTCCGAGCAAGTCAATTGCTTCCTGTCCGTTATTTGCGACATCAAAAGCTATTTTCCATTTTGCAAAAAGCTTTGTTACAAAAAACTGGTTCATTACATTGTCTTCGGCATATAAAATTTTTAATCCTTCAAAATTTAAATACTTAGGGTCAATATACATTGTCTTTTCGGAAACTTCATCTTGCTCCTTGATTCCAAAGCTAAGCTCAAAAATAAAACATGACCCGTTTCCGCATTCGCTTTCAAGGCGAATGGTTCCTCCCTGCAGTTCGATAAGACGTTTTACGATAGTAAGTCCTAATCCGGTTCCGCCAAATTTTCTCGGAATATCCGAATATGCCTGAGTAAAACTTTCAAATATTTTAGAATGTTCTTCTTTGGGAATTCCGATACCGGAATCTTTAACATAAAATTCCAGCAGAACGGTATCAGTAGATTTATTTTTTTGTTTTACTGAAACCTCAACCGAACCGCGTTCAGTAAACTTGATTGCATTTCCGACAAGATTAATTAAAACCTGATTCAGCTTAAACTGGTCACCGACAATTACATCGGGAATGGTATCATCAAAATTCGATTTAAGCTCTAAACCTTTTTCTTTTGCTTTTATTGAAAAGGTCTTCACCAAATCACGCAATGTTTCCCGCGCATTAAACTTAAGCGACTCAAAAGTAATTTTGCCCGATTCAATCTTTGAGAAATCGAGAACATCGTTTATGATTGCAAGAAGATTATCTGCTGAAAATTTAATTGCCTTCAGATATTCAATATTGGACTCGGACTGGTTTTCCTGAAACAGCAAATCTGTTATGCCAATAATTGAGTTAAGCGGAGTTCTGATTTCATGACTCATGTTTGAAAGGAAATCAGATTTAATTTTAAGCGCATTTTCAGCGTTCGACTTTGCCTGTTTAAGCTGTTCCTCTGCAATTTTATGATATGTAATATCTGTAATAACACTTAAAACCTGCCTCACTTTTCCTTCGTCATCGCGTTCAAAAACGAGATCACGGAAAAACAGCCAGCGGTATTGTCCGTCATTATGTTTAACTCTCAAAACAGACTCCAAGAAGTCGGTTTCAGAACTGTTCATTATTTTGAACTGTCTTATGTTTTCCCTTTCAAAGTCATCGGGATGTATCAGCATTTTAATGATGTTAACACCAATTTCATTAAGTTCTTTCTCGTTATATCCGAGAAATTCACCCATTGATTTGTTTGAAAAGACTATGCGATCTTTTTCGAAATCATAAACAGAAATAATTTCAGGAATTGAATTAGTTATTCGGGCAAGAAGCTTTTGATTTTCGTTGTTTTCCTTAACAGCTTTCAGTTTTGCAAGATTTAACTCGCGCAAATTCCATCCTCCGCGGATAATTTTTTCTATCAACTCAACACTAAGTTCGGATTTTGAGTAATAATCAAACGCTCCTGCTTTCATCATTTCAACAGCAAGCTTTTCATCGCCCTGTGATGTTAAAACGGTCGTAATTATTTCTTCATAATGGCGCTTAATGAATTTAAGCAAGCTCAGTCCGTCAGTTCCGGGAAGCTGGTAGTCAAGAAAAATAAAATCGACTTTGTTATTTTTGAGAACGTCTTTTGCAGAATCAGCGTCGATTGCATTCAGAAAGCTGTATTTGAAGTTGCATTTTTTTAATAAACGCTCGAACGCCATTGTGTCAATGTCGTCATCTTCAATTAAAAGAATTTTTACTTTTGAATGCATAAAAATATTAGTTAGTCATAATCGGAAATTCACAGAGCATCCAGTAATTTTTCAGAATGCCGACTGCAGAAATAAATTTTTCGATTGATAATGGCTTTAGAATATAACCTGCAACATTTAAGTTGTAAGCTTCAATTTTGTCATTATCTTCATTTGAAGTAGTCATAACAAATACGGAAATGTTTTTTAATCTGTCATCATTACGGAGTTCTTTAAGAAATTCAATGCCTCCCATTTTAGGCATATTTAAATCAAGCAAAATAATTCTCGGCATCGGAACGATTTTCTCAGTTGATTCTCCGCGAAGAATCGCAAGAGCATCCAGTCCGTTTTCCGCAACATACAGCGGGTTTTTTATGTTATTCTTTTTGAAAGCTCTCATTACGTTCATCACATCGACTTCATCATCTTCAACGAGTAAAATATTAATTAAGCTGTCTCCCATTTGTCCTATAGTTTATTGTTTATTGTTTAATTTATTAATTATGTTTTAACCATGTAAAGAAAAACTTTGCTCCTTTTCCTTTTTCTGATTCGAGCCATATTTTTCCACCCGTATCTTCAATGATTTTCTTCACTATTGCTAAGCCCACACCGGTGCTTTCAAACTTGTCACGTGATTGTAATGTCTGAAAAATCGTAAAGATTTTATCGTGGAACTGCTTGTCTATTCCCCCTCCATTGTCCGAAACGGAGAATTGATAGTAATTTGTTTCGTCTTTAAATTCAATACTAATTTCAGGGTTCGGATTGTTATTATATTTAATTGCATTACTTATGAGGTTTGAAAAAACTTGTTCAAGCAAAATTTTATCAAACTTGCTTGTCGGCATATTTTCCTGAATGTTAAACTTAAAATTATCGGGCGGGTCAAGGTTTTCAATTATTTCTTTAAGAAAATCATTTATATTAAGAAGCGATAAATTGGATTTCAGACGTCCGATACGCGAATACTCAAGAATTCCGTTAATCAAATCTTCCATTCTTTGAACTCTTCCTCGAAGCATGTCAAAATTCTTTTTAGTATCAGCAGAAATCTTTTCTTCTATTTCTTCCTCAATCCACATTGAAAGATTAACTATTGCGCGGAGCGGTGCTTTTAAGTCATGCGATACGATATAGGCAAACTGATCGAGCTCTTTGTTTATTTTTCCGAGTTCGTTTGAGTAAGACATAAGCTGTTCATTCTTTTCCCTCATCTCCTCTTCCATCTTCTTACGCTCAGTAAGGTCCGTAATTGTGCCGACCAGAAAATCTTTTTTCTGTCCGTTAGAGAATAAAGTTTTCTTTGTCAGAATAGTCCGCTGAACGCCATCTTTATCGGTTAGCTGTTCTTCATTTATGTTTTCAGTACGTGTTTTAAAAACAATATCGTCATGAGCTCTGAAAACATCAGCTTCTTCTTTGGGAAAAAAATCGAAATCATTTTTGCCAAGCAGTTCGATATGATGCTTGCCAAGCAGTTCGCACATTACATCATTTGCCATTAAGAACCTGTGGTCTTCGTCTTTCACGAAAATAGGATTTGCAACAGCATTCAGAATTGCGTCAAGGAAATTTTTGGATTGTTCAAGCTCGGTTGTTCTTTCTTTGACCTTTTCTTCAAGCTCTTCGGTATATTTGTTCAGCTTTTCGTTTGCCTTGAAAAGCTCATTTGAACTCAGCTCAAGCGTTCTTTCAAGCTGCTTATGGTCGTTATTAAAACTGGAATACGCTTCATTTATTGCAGTGAGAAAATTCTGCATTTCAGGCGTGTTTACATCAATAGATTTTAAATGCTTGTCAATCTGCCGTTTGAGAAGGCGGTGAAAGTTGCTGATATCAGTCATTAATCTTTAAATTTCCGATTTGGAATTCTTGTTTAAAGTTCCTTAAATGTAGTTATTGTCATTGTCTGGTTATGAAGCTCGCACTTTGCTTCTTTCATGAACGGTGCGATTTCACCATAAGAATAGAATCCGGTAATTTTTGCGTTTGACCCGATGACTCCCTGAACTGCCTCGACTTCTTCTTCTACCATCTGCTTCAAAACAAGTTTTCTTCCGACACAACTGATTAATATTGCTAAATCGGGACTTGCCCCGTTTAAGCTAACCTTTGCTGCTTCTTCGGCGCCGTCGATTAGTCTGTCGAAGTTTGCTTTCATTAAGCGGACGTATGAACCTTCAGGAATGTCACCTGCAAATGTCAGACTTTGTTTGTTTTCATCAATTGCAAGAATTGTTCTTACAACGGGAGTTGAATCTGCATTTGAACGTAAGCTGAGAGGAAACAGCAAACCAGATGATGGAAGATTTGCAGCCTGCTCACCGAGAAAAGATTTATATAGAGATAATGCGGGTGTGTTATCAAGCTCGTATAAAACATTGTCGTTTGATTTAGTTACAAGACGGTCGATGCCGAAGCTATCCCAGCCCCCCAGTGAGCCATAACCGATTGCGAGATTGTTTCCATAAAATCCTATTGCTGTTATAACTTTCGACGTCGGATTTCCATCAGCATCTATTACGTATGTTTCCGTAAAGTTTGCTCCGTCTCCTGCGAGCCCTCCGGTTATGCTGATGTTTGACGGTGTTACGCTTCTCATTCCTTCAACAAGCTTGCTCCCGTTTATGTTGAGACCGTCAGATAAAACGAATATGTGAACAAGGTCTTTTGTATCAAACTTTTTGATGAGTCCAACCCCGAGGTCATAGCTTTTATCAGGTGATGATATGTCAATACTATGAGCTTCAAGTTTAGTTTTTTCAAATTCAACAAGTGTTGCAATTAAAGTATCATCTGAAACTTCAGTTCCGCAAATTTCTCCTGAGGTCGAACAGCCCGTCATCACAGCTCCCGGATAATTTTCTTTCAGAAAATCTGTGTATTGTGTGTCCTTAATTAAGCCGGTGCTTCCGAATAATAATATAAAATTTGGCTTTATACTATTTTCTGAATCTCCCTGAGGTTGCCAGTTATTTCCTTTTGACCATTTTAATTGTTGAATTTTCATATTTTAATAATTTATTTTTATTTGATTAATGTAATATAAATACTTTTATGTTTAAATATTATTAGCTAAATGACTTATTTTAGTAAAACTTATCATAAAAATATTTTAAAAACCTATTGAATGCAAATAAAAATAAATTATTTTTAAATAACAACATTCTTTTAATGTGTAATTTGAGTTAAATAACTTACATTCTTGAAGGTGATAGCATGTTGAGGGGAAATTTCGCTTGAAGCTAAGCAATTATACAATTTTTTCATAAATACGAAAAAGAGCTAACGAGGGGATTTGAACCCCTGACCTGCTGATTACGAATCAGCTGCTCTACCAGCTGAGCTACGTTAGCTTAACTTTAGCAAAGTCAGGTAAATATAATATTTTTTAATGAGGGATATAAGGAAATTTTCCCGTGTCATTCTGAACGGAGCGAAGAATCTCATTTTTTATCTCTTTTATTCATCTTGAACTTATTATTAAATAAATTTCGCTTTTGAAGTGATAAATGTGATTGAGAAAATGCTGAATAAGTTTAAAAAAACATTATACCTCACCGGAATAATTATTATTAACTACTTATTATTCATTACGCCTTGTTATGCACAATGGATACAGCAAAGCATGCCTGAAGCGGACAACCATTCGATATGGTATTTTTTGATGCAAATACGGGGATAATTTCTCTTAATACAAGCCCCTCTCCTATTCCTGCAACATTAAGGACAACTAACGGAGGTTTTAATTGGAGCCTTTCAGCTAACATCAGAATATTTAGAATGGATAAAATTGATAGCACAACTGTATATGGAAATGGAAGAACAAATCATGGTGGTGATGTTATATATAAAACTACAAATAAAGGTATAACTTGGGATAGTGTATCAATATCAACTAATAATGGATATGCAAGCATTTCATTTGTAAATCGAGATACAGGCTGGGTAACAGGAGTTGAAGGAGATTCATTAACAATTTGGAGGACAACAAATGGGGGCGTAACTTTAGTACCACAAAAAAGAAATATGGGTGATGGAAATTTATTCTTTCTAAAACAATCAATCGGAGGAAATTATTACGGATGGATAGCAGAAAAAGGTGAAGGAATATATAGAACCACTAATGGAGGTATTAACTGGACTTTAATGTCAAACGTAATTGGAACAATATATTTTTTAAATCAGGACACAGGTTGGAGAACATTTGGAGGTGAGATGTTTAAAACAACAAACAGCGGAGCTAACTGGATAAATCAACCTCTGCCTTCAGGAAATCAAATTTTAAATAGAACTATAGAAAGATTTGATGTGGTAAATAGTAATGTAATATATGGTGTTGGCGGAAACAGGTTTTTAGGTCCCGGGCAGTTTAAAGGAATAATATGGAAAACAACAAATGGCGGTGATGTATGGGGATTTCAGCAACCGGATACATCAATATCAATAGGATTATATAACGTCATAGATTTTATAGATACAAATACCGGTTGGGCTTATAATTCAAGCGGAATGTATGGAGCATTTACTAATGTGGGTGCCGGACCAATTACGAATATTACAAAAGAAATTACATCAGTTAATACTGACAACTATGAATTAAAACAGAATTATCCTAACCCTTTCAATCCTTCTACAAAGATTTCATTTTCTATTCCTCAAAGCAATTTCGTTAAATTAAAGGTTTATAATGTTCTAGGAAAAGAGGTTGCGGTGCTTGTTAATGAAAATTTAGCAAGAGGGACGAATGAATATGCATTTAATGGAACCAATTTGGCGAGCGGAATGTATTTTTATAAAATAGAAACTAATTCTTATGCCCAGACAAAAAAAATGCTTTTACTTAAATAAGATTCGATTTACAAAAATCTTTATTTTTCAGTTCATAATTATAGTTTTCATATCTTCAGGGTTTTCTTCAAGTTTTAAAAATAATCCTCTTCCCTACCAATATTCAAATTCAAAAATGGATTTGAATAAGTTTTATGTCGGTATGTTCAGTCTTGGCGGAACAAAGCTGATGAATGATACTTTCACAACTTATTTAAATAGTTTAAATATAAATGCTCTGCAAAGATACGGAACCGGTGAAGATTTTGACGATGCTGATGGAGGATTTTTTACTCCAGTTTCCAATTACAAAAATAACCTTGAATATACATTGAGACAATCCGATGCCGTTTTGCAAACAAACTATGCATTGTATTTGCATAGAGAAAAAATCGTCCGTCCAGCATATGGACAAAGCAGTAAATATCAGTCAGAGTACAATTCATCAGATTTAAAAAATAAAATAATAAAACCCGGTTACGGATATTTAACATCAGAAACAGGAAAAATTGAAATCGATAATCTGAATGGAAATATCCAAACAGTAAGAAAGTGTTTAACAAATTCACAGAGAGCAGGATATGTTGTTAAAGATTTATACGAAAACCTTGAACAAGTTAATGATTTAAGCAGCAGCCATTACTATTCCGACAGAAAATCAAATAGCAAACTAGCAAGTTGTACAAATCTGCGATGGTACATTAAGCCAAGGATAAGAATAGAGCAAACATTCGCTAACAATCCTAATAATAAAAATGTAAATGTATTTAGATTGGACATTATTGGATTTAGCGGAAACCTTGTAAAGTCAGTTGAAATAAAAGCATCAAATTTTTTAAATAACGGATATTATGACGGTGGATATTTAGAAAATTATTTTAATTTGAATGATACTACAATGAGTATTCTAGCGGATATTCTGAATAATGGTGCAAATCAAGATAATTATGTTAATTCAAAAATAGATTATAGAATTTACTGGTATGATAACGTGGATATGTGGATTGATTACGTTCGCATTGATGATGAATGGGCGCATTTTTTGATTGAAGATCCTGATGATAGAATACCATCTGACATTAACAGGTGGCAATTTAATCAGAAAATCCGTGATGAGGCAGAACAAATTGCAGCAATGAACGGCTTTGGTTATTTTTATATGGACGAATTTAAGTATAATAATATAGCCTGTGTAGCTGAAGTTAACAAAAGAATAAAACAATATAATCCGAATACAGGACTTGTACCTGTTGTCTGTGAAGTATGTATTCAATGGGGCAGCGGACTTAAAAATACTCCGGAACTGCATGCAGTTTATGATTCTCTTCATTCTTCCGGAGCAGTAACTGACATCCTCCTGACGGATATATATCCCATTAGCACAAATATTCCTGTTCCATATAATCTTTCTCTTCCAAATGATACAACATATCCCGGAACGGTAGAATATATTTTGGCAGAAAATAGAGAACAATATAATGACAAATTGAGCTCAGTCATAACAAATGCTACTTTGTTCGGACTTGAGAATTTTAAGAATGCATCGCTCAAAGCGAAGCAATATGGATGGACTTTATGTTATGGAACACAAATACATACATTTGAAAATTTTAATTGCACTTCAAAAGATTTTACAGGGTTGCGGGAACCCACAAATGAAGAAATAAAATTTCAATCTAATCTTGCATTGGCATACGGAGCAAAACAAGTTTTTCATTTTATTTACACCACTGAGCACTATTATTATCAAGATTGTGGAAAAAACTATTTCTTATGGGGGATGTTGAATTCAAATAACTCAGCCCCCAGAATAAATAATTATTACGAACAAAATAAATGGACAGGGCTTGCCGACATAAATGCTGATTTGAGAAAAATTGGGGAATATATTTATAATGAAAAGAATCTCAAGTATAATGCGACACGAACAGTCAATACAGAGGGTTTGCCTTTTAAATATATTCATACTATAAAGTCGGTTTATCGAAATAATCAATTAATATTTCCACAGCAAGGAAATGAAGATCCATCAAATAAACTTTATTGGGAAATCGGATTTTTTAATCCAAGCCAAGAAATCGAACCAAATTCTAATGCGAAATATTTTCTTGCTGTGAATAAACGGTGCACTCCTGAGTTAAAACCGGGTGAAGGTGATTTACGGGAATTGAGAATAAGATTTAATTTAAATGATCTTGCAAATTTTAATAATTGGAAATTAAGTAACGCAGTGTCAAACGAAGTTTTAACAACATTTAACCCAAATACCGGAAATTACATTTCTGCAGGAGTTTTTAACCCCGGTGAAGGAAGATTGTTCAAACTTGAACCAGTTCTATAAATATATTCTTTTTATATAAAACAAAAACGCCCTTGTTTTATTCAAACAAGAGCGTTAAATATTTATAAATTCGAAATCGGCAATCTGAAATTCGAAATTTTTTAATATCTGTATAAATCGTTTTTGTATGGTCCGTCAACAGGTACGCTGATATAATCAGCCTGTTGCGGAGTTAACTTCTCAAGCTTAACACCGATTTTCTCAAGGTGAAGTCTTGCAACTTTTTCATCGAGATGTTTTGGAAGAACATAAACTTTGTTCTCATACTTCTCGCTATTCTGCCACAACTCGATTTGCGCAAGTACCTGATTTGTGAATGAGTTTGACATCACGAATGATGGATGTCCCATTGCACAACCAAGGTTTACCAAACGACCTTCAGCAAGAACAATAATATCTTTTCCGTCAAGTGTATATAAATCAACCTGTGGTTTAATGGTGTCTTTTGTGTGTCCGTAATTTTCGTTTAACCAAGCCATATCAATTTCATTATCAAAGTGACCGATGTTACAGACAATAGCTTTATCTTTTAAAGCTTTAAAATGTCTGTCAGTTACAATGTTGAAGTTTCCTGTTGCAGTAACGACTATATCAACTTCTTTAACAGCTTCATCCATTGTCGTAACTTTATATCCGTCCATTGCTGCCTGTAAAGCACAGATAGGGTCTATCTCAGTAACGATAACTCTTGCTCCGGCACCTCTTAAAGAAGCAGCAGAACCTTTTCCAACATCACCATAACCTGCAACAACGGCAACTTTACCTGCAAGCATTATATCAGTTGCTCTTCTGATAGCATCAACAAGAGATTCTTTACATCCGTATTTATTATCAAATTTTGATTTTGTAACAGAGTCGTTAACATTGATAGAAGGAAGCGGCAATGTTCCTGCTTTCATTCTGTCATATAATCTGTGAACACCTGTTGTCGTTTCTTCTGAAATTCCTTTGATGTTTGCAACCAACTCAGGATATTCATCGAGAACCATATTTGTTAAATCACCGCCATCATCAAGAATCATATTCAACGGCTGACCGTCAGGGAAAAACAATGTCTGTTCGATACACCAGTTAAATTCTTCCTCATTCATTCCTTTCCATGCATAAACAGGAATTCCTGCAGCAGCAATAGCAGCAGCAGCATGGTCTTGTGTTGAAAAAATATTGCATGATGACCATGTAACTTCAGCTCCGAGAGCTACCAATGTTTCTATTAAAACTGCGGTTTGAATTGTCATGTGAAGACATCCGGCAATTCTTGCGCCTTTAAGCGGTTGTGATGCTTTATATTCTTCACGGATTGTCATTAATCCCGGCATTTCAGCTTCTGCAAGCTTTATTTCTTTTCGTCCCCAGTCAGCTAAGTTTATATCTTTTACTTTATATTTCGGTTTCGTTGCGGTTTTTTCCTTTACGGTTGTAGAACTCAAAATATTTTATCTCCTTAATTTATTGTAATATGTAATTTAACGAATTTTGATGACTTAAAAAATTCATTTAGCGGGTAAGACAGACATTCTGTCTGTCTCGACAGGCATGAATGCCTATCGTACCCTTAAAACTATGATAATTTAATACCCAATTCTTTAAGCTGTTGTTCCGAGACAGGGCTTGGGTTTTCATCCATAAGCGATGCAGCGCTTGTAGTTTTGGGGAATGCAATCACTTCGCGTATATCTTTTGTTCCGCATAAACTTGCAACGATTCTATCTAAACCCGGAGCAATACCACCGTGCGGAGGAGCACCGTATGAAAATGCATCGAGAACAAATCCGAATTTTTGGCGTGACTCTTCATCTGTCAGCCCGATTATGTCAAACACTCGTTTTTGAATATCGCTTTTGTGTATTCTTATGCTTCCGCTTGCAAGCTCCTGACCGTTTAAAACCAAATCATAACAGTCAGCTCTGATTGCAAGAATATCTTCGGCTTTATTGCTTTCAAGTAAATGCAGATGCTCTGCCTTCGGCATAGTAAAAATATGATGCTCCCCTGCATAACGTTTTTCTTCTTCGTCATATCTGAATAAAGGAAAATCAGTTACCCATAAGAAAGCAGGTTTTGAATCATCATAAAGATTAAAAGTATCTGCAAGATTTAATCTTAACAAACCAAGAACTTCACTGACCTTTTTAAATTCACCGCTTAAAATAAAAATGGTATCACCTTCTGCAGGGTTTTCAAACGATTCAAGAATTAATTTCATTTCCTCAGGTCCGAGTGATTTTGTAAGCGGAGATTGAACTCCTTCGGCAGTTAATTTTATGTAAGCAAGACCTCCGAGTCCGTTTGATTTAACAATCTCGGTTAAGTTATCGATAATTTTTCTTGAAACCTGCTGACCGCTTAACTTAATACCGGCAATAATTCCCTTTGCATCGATTGCATTTTTAAATGGTGCGAATTGTGAATTCGCGAGATGATGTGTTATGTCAGCAATTCTCATATCCCCTTTTACACGCAAGTCCGGTTTATCAATGCCGTAATATTTTATACATTCATCATATGTAAGTTGAGTGAACGGAGTATCGATGTCGATATTCAGAACACCTTTCCAAATTTCTTTCATAAGACCTTCAGTGATTCTGAAAACGTCTTCCTGTTTCACGAAGCTCATTTCAAGGTCAATCTGAGTAAATTCCGGCTGTCTGTCAGCGCGCAAATCTTCATCACGGAAGCATTTACAAATCTGGACGTATTTGTCGATTCCAGCAACCATTAAAATCTGTTTATAAGTCTGGGGTGACTGCGGGAGAGCATAAAACTTACCTTTGTGAACTCGTGACGGAACAAGATAGTCTCTTGCACCTTCGGGAGTTGATTTCATTAAAATAGGAGTTTCGATTTCAAGAAAACCGTGCTTTTCGAAATATTTATGAACAATCTGAAAAACCTGATTTCTCACAATCATATTTCGCGTCATTGAATTGCGCCGTAAATCAAGATAACGGTACTTGAAGCGCAGTTCTTCAGATGCTTTCACGTCTTCTTCAACGACAAACGGAGTCTGTTTTGACTCGTTTAAAACCTCGATATTCGAAACTTCTATTTCTATGTCCCCTGTCGGGATGTTTTTATTTATGCTTTCGCGTTTAATAACTTTTCCCGTTGCTGAAATAACAAATTCATTTCCCAAAGTAGCTGCTATATCAATTAATGCTTTATTGTCAGGACTGATTTTGAGTTGTGTAATGCCGTAACGGTCGCGTAAATCGATGAAGAATAAACCACCAAGGTCACGTTTTTTGGCAACCCAGCCGTTTAATGTTACATTTTTATCCAAATCAGATAAACGAAGCTCACCACAGGTATGCGTTCTTTGAGAAAAAGACATATAATTAATTGAAATTTATAATACTTAAAAATAACTAATTAAAATGATTTATAAAGGAGAGAAAAAGAGGTATTAATTCTTAATTAAGATTTTCGAGTTCATTAAGAGTAAGTTTATACAAGTCTTCAACCCTGTCGACAATTTTACCAAGTTCCGAATAGTCATCAACATCATTAATTTTTTCAAGCTTCAGGCAGACCTCAGCAAGACGTTTTGCTCCGACACGATAACTTACACGTTTTAAATCGTTTGTATACTTCTTGAACATATTGACATTCTTAGCACTTTGGGATGAACGAATGTTTTTTATTAATTGAGGCGCAACACTTTTATAAATATTAACAATATTCTTAAATTCCGAACCACTGCCATTACCGTTTTCATTATTCAAATCAATAATTAAGGCAAGGTCGAGAAGCATGCTGACCTTAGGTCGTGTTTTGGTGGTTTCAAGCTCTTTCTTTATAATTTCAGACCATCTTGACATTAGCTGCTTTAGATCATCCATAACAATCGGCTTGCTGATATAATCATCCATGCCTTCGGCAATAAATTTTTCTTTATCCCCCGTCATTGCATTTGCAGTCATAGCAATGATTTTCGGGCGTCTGAAATTTTTCCAGTGCTTTAAAATATATTTTGTAGTTTTTACCCCGTCCATTTCAGGCATTTGTATATCCATAAACACTATGTCATAATGTTGTCTGTTTAAAGATTCCACAACTTCAATACCATTGCCTGCAACATCTGCTTTGTAACCTATCTGACCGAGAATTTTTACTGCAAGCTTTTGATTAAGGAAATTATCTTCTGCAATGAGAATCCTTATAGGATTACTCTTAATAGCCGAATCATCAGGTTTGCTTTCATCAAATGTTTTTTTAATAATTTCATTTTCAAAAAGTCCCATTATAATATCAAGAAGATGGGATTGTTTTATCGGCTTGCTGATATAATAGGAAAAAACCTCATTAAACGTTTCAATATTATCATCAGGCTGACCCAGTGATGTTAACATAATCATAGGAAGCTTCGATTTATTGTACAGTTTCCTGATTTCTTTACCGAGAAACAGTCCATCCATATCAGGCATTTGCATATCTACTATTGCAAAATCAAACGGTTCATTATTTTTAAGCCAATCAAGGGCTTCAGCACCACTTGATGCGGCTTTTGGAATCAATCCCCATGATTGTGTCTGAAGTGTTAATATCTGCCTGTTGGTTTTATTATCGTCAACGATAAGAACACGCTTATTATTTAGAATTGAAAGTTTTGATTTCAAATAAACTCTTGCAGGAGTAACGGTAGATGATGCAGTTTTTATGGTAAAATAAAATGTTGACCCCTTTCCTGCTTCACTCTCAACCCAGATTTTTCCACCCATAAGTGTGACAAGCTTCGAACATATACTTAAACCAAGCCCTGTTCCGCCAAATCGTCTTGTTATGGATGAATCAGCTTGTGAGAAAGATTGGAATATTACATCAAGTTTTTCTTTAGGAATACCGATACCGGTATCTTTAACAGAGAAAATTAATTCAATCTCGCCGTTTCCGAGATCTTTATTTTTCTTTACATTAATAAATACTTCACCCTGATCGGTGAATTTTACTGCATTGGAAACAAGATTTACAAGTATCTGCCTTAATCGTGTTACATCGCCAATTATGAAGGCAGGAACGTGCTCATCAATCAAATGCAGAAGGTCAAGTTTCTTCTGCACAGCTTTTGTTGCAAGAAGGTCATAAGCATCTTCTATGCATTCGCGAAGCTCAAACGGCTGTTCTTCAAGCTTCATCTTTCCTGACTCTATTTTCGAGAAGTCAAGTATGTCATTTATAATCGTAAGCAAAGTATCACCGCTTACACGGATTGTCTCTACATATTCTTTTTGTTCGGGAGATAATTTTGTTTCAAGGAGCAAACCTGTCATACCGATAACACCGTTCATAGGTGTTCTGATTTCGTGGCTCATTATTGCAAGGAACTCTGACTTTGCTTTCAAAGCAGTCTCGGCATTCTCTTTTGCTTTGATAAGTTCAAGCTCATATTTTTTTCTGTCAGTAACATCTGTTAATATACCTGTAGAGCCAATGTAATTATCATTCTCATCGAATAATAAATATCTATGGTATGCAACGACTTTTATGCTATTCTCTTTTGTGACGATTCTATACTCGCCGCTGTCAAGATTGCTGTTTTCAGCTAAGGATTTCTGAAATGAATTTAAAAATTCATCTTTGTCTTCCGGATGTACAAATTTAACTTTTTCTTTACCTATAGTTTCTTTCTCGGAGAAACCGGAAAGTTTTTCCCAGGCAAGATTTACAAAAACAATTTTTCCCGTCGGATCGGTTTTGTAAATTGCATCGTTGATTACATTTATTGCCTTATAAATACTTTCATTGTGCTTTTTGTAATCGCTTATCTGCTGAATTAAAATTTTTCTGAGGTCACCAATGGAGAGTGTGTTGAAGTCCGGATAAATGGTATCGATATCAGATTTAAAACTTTTGCAGATTTGTTGAAGTAAAACCCTGATTTTTTCTTCCTGCAGCTTGTCAAAAAACTGCGAAGCAATGGCATTACCGCCTTGCTGATTTGTTAAATTCTTCATTAAATCAACAAAACGGTCTGCATATTCAGGGATTTTAATGTAATTCTCGAGGTTGCAAAGCCAGGCATGAATACTGGCTAAGTCTTGAGCTGATTGTCCCCCCAATATAGAGTTCTTTATACCGTTATCCGCATTCATAAACATTAGATAGTCCATAAAATATTCCGTAGATTTTGAGCAATTAATATGCCAAATCTAAAGACTCGCTATCTTCATTAACTCTTTAACTGTAATTAAATAATAAACATCCAGATTTTCCAATAGTTTATCTACATTATCAAAATCGTTATTTTTACCTTTTAGTTCCAATTCCTTACAAATTTCGGCAAATTTGCGGACTCCTACATTTAAACTCGAACCTTTTAAAGTGTGAGCTGCTTTACTCATTTGCTCAGCATCTTTCATATTATATGAGTTTCTTATTTCATCAATAAGTCCCGGCGATTGTCCCAAATAAACAGTTATCAGTTCAGTATAAAAAGACGGCTCTCCAGGTTCATCCAGTTCTTTTAAGCTTTCGATTATATTAAAATCAAATAACTCATCAGTATTAATTTCCATTATTGCTTCAGTTAATTAAAATATTGATATTGAACTTCTTTGCACTTATTTAAGATATTAAGTACATCATTGAAAATTACAGGTTTTGAGATATATCCAAACATTCCGACTTCATAGCAGTTTCTTATTTCTGCTTCTCTTACATTAGTCATCATTGCAATAATGAATGGTTTCCTATTAAGTGAACTTGAATTAATGCGCATTGTTGTTTCAAAGCAATCCATACCGGACATTTCAACATCCATAAAAATCACATCGTAAGATTTTTCCGCAACTTTATTTAAAACCCCCGCTCCATCTGAAACAACATCAGCGTTCAAATTCAATTTTTTCAAATATTCAATTATAAGCTTTTGACTCAATATATTATCCTCGGCAACAAGAATTTTAAATCGAACATTGTTGACGAATTTTGGATATAACAATTCATTCTCTAAACGAGAATTTGATTTTTCAAAAATCTTATTTATCAAATTAGAGTATTTAACCGGCTGGCTTAATAAATTAACATACTCAGCATTAAAATTTGAAGAAAGATAATCTTCACTTATGCTTATTATGTTTAACCCTGATTTTAATTCTTCAAATATTGCATTTTTTATTAAATTGCTTAACGGTTCGTCCGTGATTAAAAATTGTTGTACATTATTATTTTCATTTTGTGATGCATCGTCCAAATTCATAGAGTTAATATTAAAATAATTCAATATACTCTTAACGTAGTTTTCGTTTTCTTCATTAAGCTTAAGATAAATTAACGGAGATGGTTTTTCATTTTTTACATATTCCGATGATAACGGCAATGATTTCATAGAAACAGTGAAGCCAAAAGTTGAACCCTCACCTAATTTGCTTTCCGCGCGTATTTTTCCTCTCATCATATTGACCAGCTTTGCGCTGATAGCAAGTCCAAGTCCCGTTCCGCCATATTTCCTCGTCATTGAAGTATCTATCTGTGAAAATACCTGAAATAATTTATCGATTTTATTCTGAGGTATGCCGATACCTGTATCTTTTACAGAAAACTCGAGAATAAGATTTTCACCATATTTCTGAACTTCTCGTACTGAAAGAATAATTTCACCTTTCTCAGTAAACTTAATTGAATTTCCTATAAGGTTAAGCAAAACTTGCTTAAGTCGGGTAATGTCTCCGAGGAGATTATATTGAATCTTCGGGTCAATATAATATTTAAAACTCAGATTCTTATCTGTTATTTTTGCTCCAAGAATGTTTATAACCTGTTCGATGCAGTCGTTTAGATTAAAATTAATTTCTTCAAGTTCGAGTTTGCCTGACTCAATTTTGGAGAAATCAAGAATATCATTAATCAACGAAAGCAAAGTATCACCGCTGACTTTAATCATATTTAGGTACTCGCTTTGCTCGTTGCTTAAAGGTGTTGTTGTCAGTAAATCCGCCATTCCAATTATTCCGTTCAGTGGAGTCCTGATTTCATGACTGATAATTGCAACGAAGTCTGATTTTGCGCTATTTGCAGTTTCCGCTTGTTCTTTTGCATCCAGAAGCTCCATTTCGGCATTCTTCCTTAATGTTATATCAATTAGTATGCCTGCAATATAGAAATTATCGTCATTTTGATTTTTTTTCTGAATTATGTGGTCTTCAAGCCAGATATACTCCCCTGATTTTTTTTTGCATCTGAATTCAACCGTAAGCAGACTTTTAGGGTTTTGGTCTTTCCATATGCTTATCAATTCGTTTATTCTGTCTCTATCGTCGGGATGAATTAGTTTAGAAAAGAAATGAATATCTTCATAATAATTATTTAAATCATATCCCAGCATTTTGACAATATTATCACTTACAAATCGTTTCCTGTTGCCCGACTCATATAATACTAAATTTGAAATGTTATCAAAAATCAGGGCAAGACGGTTCTGAAATTCACTAAGTTTAAGTTCGGCGAGTTTGTTCTGTGTGTTGTTGATTCCGTTACCGATGATTCGGTATACTCTTCCTGAAGAGTTGATAAGAGGATTTAAAGTAGTAATCCACCACGTTGATTGTTCATTGCATTTTATACATTCATCGAATTGTATAGTTTCTCTTTTTGTAATACATTCATAATATCTCCGGTAATTTTTTTCATAGAATTCTTTTGACATTACTTCCTCAGGTGTTTTCCCGGTAATGTTCTGTGATTTGAGCCCTGTGAGACGCTCGAAAGCAGGATTTGCACCGGCATATCTTATCTCATTATTTTCGTTTACATCAAGAACAAAAATTGAAATATCGACACCGTTGAAGATATCATTTAATAATTGATTTTTAGTCTGCGCGTTTTCCACTAGAGCAAGGAGGATTTAACAAAATTAAAAAATTATTATGTTTAATTAAAGAGCATATTAAAACAAAAGCCCCTGTTAATAGGGGCTTTTTGCTATTATACCTCAACTTTAAAAATAAAATTATAATGTTCCGCGAAGTTCCTGTTCTCTTTCAATTGCCTCAAAAAGAGCTTTAAAGTTCCCTTTGCCGAAGCTTCTTGCACCTTTGCGTTGTATTATCTCAAAAAATACAGTCGGTCTATCTTCTATGGGTTTGCTGAATATCTGCAATAAATATCCGTCCTCATCTCTGTCAACAAGAATACCCAATCTTTCTAAGTCTTCAATATTTTCATCAATCTTTCCTACTCTGTCCTGCAATTCGCGATAATAGGTAGTAGGAATTGTTAAAAATTCTATACCGCGTTTCTGAAGTTCAGTTACGGTATTCAAAATATCTGGAGTTGCCATTGCAATATGCTGGGCGCCGGCACCCTTATAGAAATCAATGTATTCTTCAATTTGTGATTTCTTTTTTCCCTGAGCAGGTTCATTAATCGGAAATTTAATTTTTCCTGTTCCGTTCTGCATAACTTTGCTCATTAGAGCAGTGTAATCTGTCGATATATCTTTGTCATCAAATGAAATCAATTGATTAAATCCCATTGTATGCGCATAAAACTTCACCCATTCATTCATATACCCAAGTTCAACGTTGCCCACTATATGGTCAATTGCACGCAAGCCGACGTCGGTAATCCCTTTAACTGCTTTATGATGGGCAGGAACAAAACCAGGCATAAAATGTCCGTTATAATTTTTACGTTCGATGAACGAATGAATCGTATCACCATAAGTCTGAATGGCAGATTTAATTAGCACACCTTCACCGTCTTCATATCTTGTAGGGTCCTGAACAGGCTTAGCGCCGCGTTTAACTGTTTCTTCAAAGGATTTTGTTGCGTCATCAACCTCCATTGCAATGTCACGAACGCCGTCACCATGGCGTTTATGATGCGCTGCAATAAAGTTATCATCGGTGAGAGGCGAAGATAAAACAAAACGAATTTTACCCTGCTCAAGCAGATAAGACGCTTTGTCTCTGTTACCGGTTTCAAGTCCTGAATAACCGGTTAGCTGGAAACCCATGCAATATTGATAAAAAAACGCAGATTGTTTTGCATTTCCGACATAAAACTCCAGATGGTCAATCCTTTTCAGAGGAAGAAAATCTTCCTGTTCTTTACTGTTCTCAGCTTTTTCTTTTTTTACTTCCGTTAATGTTTCCATAATTATAAAATTTTAATACTTATTATAAATTTAACTTTTAAATTCCTTAGGGTCAATGCCAAGCTTAGCTAATTTCTGACGTAAACTAACGGGATGAAAATTAATCGCTTTTGCTGTAGCGGCAACATTGCCTTTATAGTGTTTTAACTTATTTTTAATGAAATTGATTTCAAAATCCTTTATCATTTTATCTTTTACTGCATTATAATCTTCCGTATCGGAATAATCACTGTTGTTTTCAGATATGATATTTTTTTCTCCTTCGGTAAATTGGAAATACTTATTGGGTATTAAATCAGTCGTTATAATGTTTGTCTCGCAAAGAATTGAAACCCTTTCAGCAAGATTCTTTAATTCACGGATATTGCCGGGCCACTGATAGTTAATCAAAATTTCCCTGACTTCAGGATCAATTTTTGGAACGGGCTTACTGAATTGTTTTGCGAACTCCACAAGAAATTTCTCAAAATAATAAATTATGTCCTCAGGTCTTTCACGCAAAGCAGGAAGATGAAACTCAAAAACATTAAGACGGTAATATAAATCTTCTCTGAATTTTGCATCTTCAATCATATCTTTAAGATTTCTGTTTGTAGCGGCAATAATCCTTACATTTGTAGTTCTAATTTTTGTGTCACCAACTTTTGAAAACTCTCTCTCCTGCAGAACACGAAGAAGTTTTACCTGCATCAGCAATTCAATCTCACCTATTTCATCAAGGAATATCGTCCCGTTATTTGCAATTTCAAAATATCCTTTATGGTCGTTTATCGCACCAGTGAAAGCACCTTTCACGTGTCCGAATAATTCAGATTCAAGCAACTGGTTTGGAATCGCCGCGCAATTAACAACTATGAATGGCTGATTGGAACGCTTACTGTGATGATAAATATATTTTGCAAGGACTTCTTTCCCCGTTCCATTTTCACCGGTGATTAAAACCGTTGAGTCGGATTTTGCAACCTTTGCTACTTCTTTTAGAATTCCTTTTATCTGGGAACTATTAGTTGCATAGTCAAAAGCTGAAACTTTAGTTTCACTTTTCTCAAGTTCCTGTTTCAGTAAAATATTTTCATTTATGATTTCAACTTTTTCAAGTCCTCTGTTGACGGTTAGAAGCAGTTCTTCCTTATTGATGGGCTTTGTCAGGTAATCAAATGCGCCAAGCTTTATGGCTTCAACGCATGATTTGATTGTAGCGTATGCAGTTATGAGAACAACAATCAGATCAGATTCAAGTTCGAGGACTTCTTTAGTAAGCTGAATACCATTCATTCCGGGCATATTAAAGTCAGTAACAAGAACGTCAAATTCAAATTGTTTGATTTTTGCAAGCGCCATTTTACCGTCAGTAACAGTCGAAACAGTATGTCCCGAGTCTTCAAGCACTTTTTTCATAATAGCAACGGATGTTACTTCATCATCAGCTACAAGGATTTTCGCCACGAAATTGTATATTTTTGAATTACTAAACTGTAAAATACTAATAAAGTAAAAACTATGAAAGGTATTTTAACTTCTTGTTTTTATTACTTTTTTGATAAAAAAAATCCCGACCCAAATAAATGGACCGGGATTTTCTATTAGTTTTTAAAAACTATTACTTAATTAACATCATTTTCTTTGTTTCGGTGAATCCGTTTGTTGTAAGAGTATAGAAATATGTTCCGCTTGATAAACCATAGTTTGCGGCATCAAATGTAACTTCATAATTTCCTGCATCTCTTCTGTCATTTACAACCGAAGCAACTTCCTTACCTGCCATGTTATGAATTTTTAAGCTTACATTTGAGCTCTTTGGCAAAGAAAAGTTAATCTTTGTTGTAGGATTGAAAGGATTCGGATAATTCTGGCTTAAAGAATATTTTTCAGGAACGGTAACTCCGGTTGAACCTGCATTAGTTAAGCTTGTAACTTTAACCACATACAATCCGGTTTGCATATCCGAACCAACAATTTTTCCTGACGGAAACATATAAACACCCCAGCATCCGTTGAATGAAGCAGAGTTGCTGCTTGGATAAGTATCATACCAGCCAATCTCAACAGGATTTTCAGGGTCAGCAATATTCAGAACTCTGATACCTGCGGTATAATGCGCAATTACTGCGAGGTTACCGTAGATTTCGACATTGTGAACAATTGCAGTTGAGATACTTGTAGGCAGCCAATTTCTTACATAAGTAACATTATTTAGATTTGCTATATTCCAAACTTTCAATTTACCATTAGGTGATGAAGTCTCATCAGTTGTAAATAAATATTTTCCATCAACGGTTCTTGCAGAATTGTGAGTAAATGGATTGGGAACTGTCTGGAAAGTTTTTACTGTAACAGGGGCTGCTTTGTTTGTTGCATTGATAATGTTTATTTCGCCTGCATTGATGCATGAAGCATATATAGTGTCGTTAATAATTCTGCAATCGTGAACATATTTGGTTGCCCACTGCCCGATTTTTACAGGGACTTCCGGGTTAGCTAAACTTACTATCGCTATTCCCCCTGTAGGCACAAATGAAGTATTCACTCCATTTAAGTAAAGATAGGTGCCATCGGTAGAAATTGAGTGTGTGGATGAATGGCTTGTCATATTAAATTTACCGACATAACGAACTGAGTCAGGTAAATATTGTAAGTCCATTATCTGAATACCGCTTTGAGAAAGCTCTGAAACAACATAAGCATAATGTCCGACGAATTTCATTTCTCTCCAGGCATTTGAACTACCTGTTCCGGTATTAGGAACGAAATCAACTTCCCTGATATTTGCGGAGTCTGTTATGTCGATGAAAGCAGTTCCGTCATAACATCCTAAGATAGCATACTCACGACCGTTCGGAGCAACATAACCCCAAAGCGCTGAATATCTTCCTGCGGCAGAATGTTGATTCACATTTTTAAGTAAATGCATATTACTATGTCCCAATTGGGCGGAGACTGAGCTTGAGAGTGAGAGTAATATTAATAAGGTAAAGAGTTTGATTTTGTTTGTCATGTTTTTAATTAGATACTTTTAACTTCAATAACCATAAATTTAGGTATTTTAATATTAAAATACCATAATCATAACTATGATTTTAAAAAAATAGTTCATGCTCACGTAAAAATAAGAATAAATAAATACCTTATATTATTAAGGTTATTTTTGTAAAATAAGTAAACTAAAATTTTGACTATGAAACATCAGGTGTTTGAACCTGTTCAGGTAATAGCTCATTTTGATAATATGAAGCTTAATATCCTTAAGTTCAAAAAAGGAAGCACGGTTTATAAGGTATCGGAGGTTATTTCAAAATGGAAGTCGAACCAGGGGGAAGCGTTGGTTACTTACTATACGGTTAAATGCAGCGAGCAGAACATCGTTTGCGAGCTTGCAATGAATCATAAAGACCTGAAATGGGAGTTTATACAATATGATAATTTATCGTAATTATTTCATGCGTTTGATTACAACAACCGTTTTATCATCAGAATAAGCTGCTTGTGATGAAAAAACCTGCACTTCTTCTATTATATGTTCACAGATTTCTTTAGATGATAGATGATGATATTTTTCGAGTGCTTTTTTCAATCTTTCTTCACCATAAAACTCAAATTCTTTGTTAGTAGCTTCAGCTATGCCATCCGAATATAATACAAGAATATCATTTTTATTAAAATTTATACGTTCGTAATAATATTTCTGATCCGGAGAAGGTCCGAGCACAGGTCCTGTGGTAGACAGCATGGATATTTCGGAAGTTTCAGCCCGGTAAAAAATTGGTGGATTATGTCCGGCATTAACATAAAGTGCGAGTCCTTTTCTGTCATCAAAAAGCTCAATGTAAAATAAAGTTACAAATCTTTCAAACGGAAACGTATCATGAATAAGCTGGTTAATTTTTTTTATAAGCTTAGTCATCTTAATTTCAAACTCAACTCCCATTTTCAGCGCGCCTGAAACATAAAGTGCCTGAGCAGCAGCTGAAATTCCCTTGGAGGCTGCATCTCCTAATGCAATTCCTAAAACTTCTTTATCGGAGGTTAGGTAATCAAAAAAATCACCTCCGACAATTTTCTCCGGAATGGAGACCCCGAATATTTCATAATTGCCGAATTTATATTCATGTTCCGGTAAAATGCTTCTTTGTATTTCTCTGGCTTTTTCAAGTTCTTCTATATTTTCCTGTGCTTTCGTTTCTACGCGTCTTGTTCTCAGGATTGCACTGAGCGTTGTGCTTATTATGTTCAGCGTATTGAGAAGATTTTCATCAAACTTATCAGGATTTAATGCAATCAGATATTCATATAAAAAATATGATTCTTCTTTATCGTCTTTAGGTTTTATCCGGTATCTATCCCCCACGCCTGTGGCTGAATATTGATAAATACCTTTTTCAATGAGATATTCATCAGTTTCTTTTGCCAGAACCGAACGCACTCTTCCTATTTCTTTGAATATCGGATAATCCTCAATTTTAAGTTCATAAAAATCCTGAATAATATCGACATCGCCTTCCTGTTCAGTCAAAACATATGCTTTTTTATCGGGAGACAGTTTCCATATTCTTCCGCCACGGATATTGATTTCCTCATTTTTGATTAGCTGTTCGAGAAGATATTTCAGAAGCTCGTCGTCTGTTTTAAGCTTGGGTGCTTCCTTAATAAGATTTTCTATCGTTCTGTATAATTTTTTCTGTTCCATTATTTTTTAGAGATTAAGAAGTGGAGCTTGTTTCTCACAATATATAAATGTCCTATCTCTGCACCAAGCACAAATATAACCGAAATATAATAAAGCCAGAATAAACACGCGGCAAATGCGGCATAGGTTCCGTAAACTTTCCCAAAGTTTGAAAATTTAAGAATGTATAATGTAAAAATGTATTTTAATATTTCAAATAATATTGCTGAAAACAACGATGAAATAAATACTGCCTTCCATGGAATTTTGATTGTCGGAATGTATCTGTATAAAACATAATACATTGCAAATGTAATAATCAAAGAAAAAATCATTGATATAAATTCTTCCATGAAAGTCAGAGATATTTCAGCGCCAAAAATATTTTCTGAAAAATATTGCACAACCTGATAAGCTGAAGTTGCTGCAATTGAAAGGATAAACAATACAAGTGTTATGAAAACAAGAAAAAAATCTTTCAGTTTACTTATGAAATAATTTGTTTCGTCAAAGACGTCATAAATTTTATTTATAACATCACGCATAGAACTGAACAAACCGCTTGCTGTCCAGAGCAAACCAAAAATACCGATTGCTCCGGTTATAAATGTGTTGGTTGTAATTTCTTTTGTTCTGTCAATGAGATTTGTAATAACTTTGTCCTTAAAATCTTCCTGAAGTGGTAATACGTTTTTAAGATATGCACTGAGGTTGCTCAATGCATTTGATTCATCGAGATAAATACCCAGTATGGTTAATAAAATAAGCAAAAAAGGAACAATACAGATTATTAGATTAAACGCAACTGCGGAAGCTAAAATCCATATATGATCTTTCTCGAATTTCTTATAAAGACCGGATGAATAAAAATAAATCCGTTCATAAAAAGGAAAAGCCAAAAACCTGCTATGAACACCTTTAACCGCTTCTTCTATATTAGTGACAATTTTCAAATTTAAATTTTTAATTCACCCGTAATCTTTTCTATAGCATTTAAAAAATTATTATCATAAACAACTTGTTTTACAGAAGAGATGTACTCATATAATAAAACATCTTTTGTTATGTATGGAGTTTTGCTTCTGATTAACTTTCTCGCTGCTTCAACGGGTTTGCTGCTTTTTAATGGCTTTAACAAATCTATTCCCTGACAGGCACATAAAAACTCGATTGCAATAACATTCTTAACATTGTTAATAACATCCATGCATTTTTTTGCAGCAATTGAACCCATAGAGTTGTGGTCTTCCTGATTGGCACTTGTAGGAATTGAATCAACCGAAGCAGGATGAGTTAAAACTTTATTTTCACTAACGAGCGAAGCGGCAGTATATTGTGCAATCATTAAACCGGAATTTAATCCTCCTTCTGTTGTGAGAAATCTCGGCAATCCGCTCAAGCTGCCATCTACAAGACGAGCTATGCGTCTTTCCGAAATGTTTGCAAGTTCACTAATTGCTATTGCCAGATAATCAGCAATCAATGCAATGGGTTCACCATGAAAATTACCACCTGTAAGATATTCGCCGTCTTCGGGAAAAATCAACGGATTATCGGTAACTGAATTTATTTCTATTTCGAGAACTTCTCTGCAATATCTTATGGTATCTTTTACTGCTCCGTGAACCTGAGGCATACAGCGTAAGGAATAAGCATCCTGAACTTTTCCGCAGTCGCGATGAGATTTCATTATTCCGCTATTTTTTAAAAGCGTTCTTAAATTATAAGCGGTGTTTATCTGACCTTTGTGCGGTCTAATGCGTTGAATTTTTTCATCGAAGGCTGAATCTGTTCCTTTGAGGGCTTCGAGTGAAGTGGCTCCTGCAATGTCGTTTAATTTTGCAAGCCGTTCGGCTTCCCAAACGGCAAGACACATATAAGCCGACATCATCTGCGTTCCGTTTATTAGCGCAAGACCTTCCTTTGCAGATAAGACAAACGGTCTTAGTCCGCATTTTTCAAGAGCTGATTTGCTTTCAAGAATTTCACCATCAAGCTTACAGTAACCTTTTCCTATTAATGTTAACGCAAGATGTGAGAGAGGTGCAAGGTCACCCGAGCTCCCTACGGAGCCCTGTGACGGAACAAGTGGAATGATTTTGTAATTAAACAAATTGATGAGAGCTTCGACAAGTTCAACTCGGACACCTGAGTTGCCT
The DNA here is from genome assembly GCA_036262055.1 of Ignavibacteria bacterium. Taxonomy (NCBI): domain Bacteria; kingdom Pseudomonadati; phylum Ignavibacteriota; class Ignavibacteria; species Ignavibacteria bacterium. The sequence continues at coordinate 309,907 of DATAJP010000003.1, read as the reverse complement.
TTGCAGAGTGAATTAATTCTGAAAAGAATCATCAGGCGGACAATATTATCGGGAAGATATTTTCCCACACCGGCACTGTGAGAAATGATTAAATTTTTCTGAAGAGTTTCTAAGTCTTGATATGAAATTTTTACGTCTTTAAATTCACCAAAACCGGTTGTAATTCCGTATATGGCTTTGTCATCCTTAATCCATTTTTCAACAAGAGAGCGGGATTTTTGGATTTTGTTAATAGTGCTTTTATCAATTTTAAGTAATGCATTGTTTTCTATAAGCTTTATAGAATTTTGAACAGTTAAATTATTACCGGTTATAGAAAACATTTAATATTTTTTTATTGCTAAATTATTATAAAATTGTAGTGTATTTAGTATGGGGGCTCCAAAAGAGCAATAATTCAAATTTTCACTCAGATAAGATTATTAAATGCTTTCTGCATATGCCCTTGCGGTTTTTTCACTGTTAAACCATTTGGCATATTTTTGTTTTTTAAAAAAAAGTATTTTTTTAGATACCCTGACAATCCACATATTCGGGTCTGTATCATAGTTGATTAATTCAACATAATTATCTGAATTATTTGAAATTACTGTATGTTTATCCATACCCCAAATTAATTAAAATGGTTTAATGAATAAATGAAATATTTGCGAATTTTAAATATTTCCTTAATCCTGTTTTTCATTGCTTTATCTTCAATTGCATCTGCACAGAATAATGTAATAGCAGAAGTTTATGTTGATATTGATAAAAAAACTATAACCATTCCAAAATCGTTTGCGGGTATTTCCATAGATTATGAATCAATCCCCTATTATTCAGGCAATGCAGATAAAGGTATAAACCAAATTTTTATTCGTTTGTTGAGCAACTTGGGAACGTATGGCAATGGTCAGGGAGTTTTAAGAATCTCACGCGGTTCGGATTATAGCTGGTGGAATCCCGGCGGAGCATTAAGACCAAAAAATATTATTTATGACATTAACTATGACTGGATTACAGTAATAACTGAAATTGCTCGTCAAAGCGGAATTAAATTTATTCTTGGAGTTAATTTTGCAAACGGCGATCCGAAGCTCGGGAAAGACTGGATTTTCGTTACAAGCAAATTATTTCCGAAAGGAAGCGTAATTGCTTATGAAGTTGCGGATTCACCTGAACTTTTTACGAACAAATATTTTTATGGAGAGGATAATAAATCAGTTATTCTCAAAGGAAGCGGATGGAACTTTGAACAGTTTAACCGTGAATATAATAATTATCTTATTCGCTTAAAAGAAATGATTGATATACAAGCCCTTCTTGGAGGAGCTGCTTTTATAAATAAAGACTGGCTTGCTAATCTGAATCAATTTATAGAATTAAATAAAGAACAACTGAATATTGTAACTCAAAAAATTTATCCGCTCGGAAAAACTTACACACATAAAGACATAATCTCAGAATCAACAATCAAAAATCAGATTGAACTGGTGAAAGAATATGTTGCTGAAGCAAATGATAATTCTTTAAAATACAGAATAACGGAGCTAAATATATCAGAAACAGGATTAAGTAATGTCAGCAATTCGTTTTATACCTCATTATGGTTAACTGATTTTCTTTTCGAACTTGCGACCGTCGGAGTAAACGGAGTTAACATTCATAATGCCGGTATAAGCTATGCTAATGCATTTAATTTTTATTGGAAAGACAATAAATCCATAGCACACGTTAATCCCATTTATTACGGTTTAATTCTTTTTTCTGAAGCGACGCAAAATAGTGCATCACTTTTAAATACGGAAATAAAAACAACAAGCAATATTAAAGCCTGGTCTTCGATTGATTCATTAGGAACGACACGAATAACAATCATAAATAAAGATGAAAGTGCCATGGGTAAAGTTTTAATAAGTGTTTCCGGAACTTCCTCTAAAGGTGAGTTAATAAGACTGGAAAGTGAAAGATTAAGCGATTCCTTAGGTGTTCGTCTGGCAGGAAAAACATTTGATGCTACAAATGATGGCGTGCTTAGCGGCACGTATAAGTTTGAAAGTATCATTCCCCGGGATGACACTTATGAAATCATATTGCCAAAATTAAGCGCCGCAATGCTTACAATCCGTAAAGATAATTATTAATGGTAATTGTTAATTAACAACTCTTATTACTAAACTTTTCAGATACTTAGTTTCTTCCATCTGAGGTAATACAGGATGGTCATATGAAGTAATTCCTGAATCAATTATCTGTATTTTCCGCTTTGTCAATCTTGCGCTTTTAACAATTATATTTTCAAAAATTTCTTCTGAAATATGATGCGAACAGGAGAAAGTGAATAAGTATCCTCCTCTTTTTATTTTATCCAGACATTTTTTATTTAATTCGATATAGCCTGAAATTGCGTTGTCAATGTTTTTCTTCCTTTTAGTGAAAGATGGCGGGTCTAAAATGATTACGTCATAAGTATACTTGTCTTTATCGAGATACTCAAAGACATCATCTGCAATAAAGTCTATGTTAGAAAAACTATTAAGCCTTGCGTTTTCCTTAGCTGTATTTAATGATGTTTCCGAAATATCTACAGCAGTAATTTTTGCAGTTTTTTGCAGAGCAGCATTTAAAGCAAATCCACCTTCATTACAGAATAAATCAAGAACATTATAATTTTCTTTTACATATTCACGAATTTTAATTCGGTTACCTGCCTGGTCTAAATAGAATCCTGTTTTCTGTCCGTTAACCAAATCAATTTTATATTTTATTCCGTCGATTGACTGAACGAAAGTGTAATCATCTTTGTTTTCTTTTGCGTAAGAAATATGTTCAAACTTTTCTAATCCTTCAAGAGTTCGAAGATTGTTATCATTTTTTTCAACAATTAAATCTGCATTAAAATCATTTTTTAAAAGTTCAATTAAATCTTCTTTGAACTTTTCCATTCCTAAAGAAAAAATCTGAAATGAGAAGTTATTTCCGAATCTGTCGATGATAAGTCCCGGCAAATAGTCGCTTTCGCTATTAATAACACGATATGCAGCTCGTTCAGGATATAAATTAATGCGGTAATCATTTGCATCAAATATTCGTTGCTTTATTAAATTAAAATTGATTTCGATATTTTCTGAGGTTAGCTGGCGGTATGCAATCAGAGAGTTTTTGTTATAAAAACCTTTACCGAGAAATTTATTTGATACGGAATAGAGGGAAATAATATCGCCGTTGGCAGGATTTCCCGTAATCTCTTTTATCTCATTGCTGAAAATCCATTGATGACCGTTTAGAAGTCGTTTCTCTTCATTCTTTTTTAATATGATACTTTTATTCATCAATTTATTTCAACTTTATTTTCAAGCATGCATTTAAAATGACCTTCGGGACATTTGTTGAGCCCTATATGTGTGCAGGGACGGCAATATAAGCCGACATATTCAAAAACTTTTGACGTTTCAAGCTGTGGGAAAAATCCGAATTCTTTTACAGTGCTGCCGAATATTGCATAAACTTTTTTGCCAAGTGATTCTGCAAAATGCATAACCCCGCTGTCGTTGGATATAACAAACTCAGAATTTTTTAATACATAAGCTAATTCAGGATAGCTTAATTTACCGCAGTAGCTGATAACTTTATCATCCTTACATAAATAATTGCAAATTTCTCTATCAGTATTTGAATCATCTCCGGTGAGTATAATTTGATATTTCTCTTTTAATGTGATTATAAGTTCAAGGTATTTCTCTTTAGGATATCTTTTGGTAAAATGCTTAGATGACGGAGCAATAACAATATATTTTTTATCAGTGAAATGTAAATTGGTTGATTTTAATTCTGAGGTCGTAAACGTGTAGTCTTTTTCGGTTAATGAAATGACATCCTTTAATGTTTGAATATATCTTTTATATACGGGAATAATTTCCTTAAATAAATTGATTTTAAATCTTACCAAAAGAAATTTTTTAAAATTATCCTTCTTATATCTTAAAATTTTAGTTCCTGCTGCGAAGGTAAACGCTTTGCTCTTAGGGTTATTCTGAAGGTCAATAATTAAGTCATACTTCTTAAAATCGAGCTTAAGATGTTCATCGAATTCTATAACTTCATCAATTAAAGGATTAATTTTTACTAATTCAGAATACTGAGGTTTAACAACAAAAGAAATATTTGCGTTTGGGAATTTCTTTTTGAGAAGATTGATAAGAGGAAAGGTAAGGACTATATCACCAAAAGATGAGAACCTGATTATTAATATTTTTTCCGGCACATTCAAGTGTTAAAATAAATCTTTCTGTTCCTTTACGTTTAGTTCAATTAGCTGATGATTAAATTCTGAAATATTAATATTTGTTTTAAGCATTTTCATCAAATCGATTCCGTATTTATTTAAAAAATATGATACGTTCAGAATGCGTTCCTGCAATTTGGATTCCGGATAAATGTTATTGTAAATCGATTTCATCTTTGCAAACACACCTTCATTCTGGTTTATCTGAGAATCTATAAATTTTTGCTTTAACATCTGAAGTGTCTCAAAGTTTTTCTGATTGCGGTTCTTAAAATTATTTACAAGGTTTTTGTCAACTTTGACTAATTCTTTCTCAAAAGAATAATTAAGCGAGTTCATTTCATCAATATATTCATTAAATAATTCTTCAAGATTTATTTCGGAAGTTTTCCCTAAAAGCTTTTCATTAACAGCTTCCTGATTAAACATTTCTTCTAACATAATATCATATTTTTTGAAGAACTGCATGGATTTTGATTCCATTAGTGTTACCGAAGTGCGCGGATAAATAATCGGCATACGGACATTAAAATATTCATACACATTTTTAAGCTGGGCAAAATAGGAAATCTCAGAAGGACCTCCGATGTATGCAATAGTTGGCAATATAAAATCCTGAAATATGGGTCGGGTAATAACATTAGAACTAAAATTTTGATAATTCAAATTTAACGAATCAATCATTTCAGATTTTTCAAACTTCTGTCTGGAGTTTTTTAATCCGAATGAATTATCGTCTCTCGGTTCTATAAGATAACGGTTTTCGTTATGATTATAAAAAAGATTGATTGCCTTAGGTTTAATCTGCGGTTCGTAATTATGTTCAAGCTGTGCGGAAGCATCGATGACTATTTCGCAGACTTTAGGAAAGGTGTTTAATTCTTTTTCAATTACGGGAATTAAAAATCTTTTTATCTCAGGGTCAGTAGGGTCAAAGAAAATTAATCCTGAGTTTTCAAACAGATAATTTAGAAATCTTGCAAAGGCAGTTTTTAAGTCAATGCCAACGCGGTATGAACGCCTTATATAGTCAAAAATTGCATCGGAAAAATCAGTATGATGCAAATTTTCCTCAAGCTCTTTGATTAAATTTTCAAAATTATCATCAACTAAAACCGATGTAGCAGGTTTTAAATATCTTTCCTGTTCCACTCCGCCTTCGAAATATCTTAAATTGACAAGTTCGTTTTCTTTATTTAAGATATTTATATTGTTTATCTCAAGAAAATCGTGGTCATCTGCTTCAAGCCAAAAGACAGGAACAAATTTATATTCTTTAAACTCAGAATTAAGTTTTTCAGCAAGCTGAATTGTGTTTAACGCCTTATAAATTGTGTATAAAGGTCCGCTCAAGATGCCAACTTGCTGCCCTGTTACAATGGCAAATGTATTTTCATCTTTCAATGACTCCAAATTCTCATACGTCTTTTCTGCAGAGTTAAAAAATTTATTCTGGCGGATTAATATATTTGAAAGT